>CAZDYN010000069.1:0-8831 GCA_964509635.1 uncultured Nitrosomonas sp.
GATTTTAGTGGTGGTTAAACCGGATTTGGTTGCGCTGGTTTCTGAGTTTTAAGATTCCTCACGTCAGTTCGGAATGACAGTTTTGTCATTTCGACCAAAGGGAGAAATCCACGTCAGTCATAACCTTACACTCTCCTTTTGAGGAAATTTCTCTTTTTTGATGTTTTATCAAGATTGATGGTGGATGGCGCAAGCTTATCCACCCTACCGCGCTAAGATGCTTGCCCAATGTAAATAGCTTATATACGTCGTCAATTGTCATGGCGTTGGGCTGCTACTAGAACAGATTTGGATCACGAAATGTCTCGCATATGTGCGCCCGAACTGATTCCGGTTGACCCCAGATATCGTTCAACGCGAACTGCCTTTCAAACACAGTGATGCCTAATCCATCGGCGGTGCGTTCGCCCGCATTCTCGGGTGCAATGATTACCGCTAGCGCCATGCCTGCTATGTAGCTGACCGGAAGATTCCAATGATCTTTTCCGATTTGTAGGCCTCCGTCGCTGTTGAAGGTCAGACGTGGGTCAAGCTCTCCCTCATGGGCAATCGGTGTTCGCCCAAAGTCATATAGCGCGTCATGAAACGACATGCCGTCAAAGCTGCAACCCTTAAACACATTCCCGGTAGCAACGGCTGTAATTAGCACCTCCTCGTCTTTGAGAAATGCTTTTATTCTCCTGCCAACACCTTCCTTGGGGCGACGTTTTTTAGCGGTCTTGTCAATCGCAGGAAATAGGTTTACCAGAGCGCCTTCGCAGTCTTGGACTTGAAGTCTCTCCACACACTGCTGGACGCGACGGCTGACTCCGCTGGGGTTGCTCATGATTTAGGCCCAACGTGGAGTTGAGGGGCGCTGAGCCGATAGGCGAAGCGTCCACTCGAACGAAAGGTTATGCGTCGCGTCAGTCAAGGCGCACCATCAAACCTCCTGGCCCCTCTGCTTTAGAAAACTCCGGATGCGAGACAAGGCGCTCAACTATGGCTGTAGCCTCTTGGTGGATAGCGCCAATATCGACACTCCACTTCATGTTGTAAAACTTCCGCTCGGATGAGATATAAACGCGGATTGGATAGACAGGTGGACTGGTTACCTCCCAGTGCGAAAGCACCATGTTGTACGCTGCCATGGGGGACGGTGCGCTCTTTGCCGTCGATAGCCCAACATTGGCTTCATCAAGGTATTCGTCGAAGTGCTCAAGCGTATTTCGTACCTTCGCATTTAGCATCTCTGTGAGGGAAATTCCCTTGATCGATTCGCGTAGAGCGGCGGCGCGCGCCTTCCTTAGACGGTACTGACGTCCAGACTCGCCATTGAGCTTGGCACTTGGGGTAACAACAAGTTTCTTTAGGTTCGCAGCGTCCGAAAGCAGCGATGCAATGACCGAATGCAGCTCCGGACTCACCTGAATTGCGTAACCTGTTTCCGGAACCTTCGCTTCTGCGAAGAGGCGCTCCGCCTTAGTCTTGACACTGTTAGCCAGCCACCAGAGCTCGTGAACATAGAGTGAGGCTAGCTTTGTGTCTTCAAGCTTCAGGTCTGACTTATCCATACGCGGCTACGCTACGACGCATAACTAAAATTAGCCAGACAGCAAAAAAACTTTAATGTCTGCATAAATCTATTTGTGATTAGATTAATCATTTTATATCAATGGATTACTATCAATACCATCATTATCAACACCTAATATTTCACGGATGGCAATCATTCAATGATGCTCGCATCAAATCGGATTACTCTGTGGTTTCTGTATTTTTTAAACCAAACTAACCCTCTAGTCATCGATAACTACCTGCCCTGGAAACAGCACATCGGTAAACCCGAACTGCCTAAAATCCTTGATGCGCATCGGGTACAGAATCCCCTGCAAATGATCGCATTCATGCTGCACCACGCGCGCATGAAAGCCGCTGACGGTGCGGTCAATCGCCGTGCCATACTGATCCATGCCCTGGTAGCGCAAGTGCGCAAAACGCGGCACCACGCCGCGCAGGCCGGGTACGCTGAGGCAGCCTTCCCAACCGTCTTCTTTTTCCTCGGATAGGAACGTCAGTTGCGGATTAATCAGAACCGTAAAGGGAACTTCGCCGGCATCGGGATAGCGTGAATTCTTTTCAAACCCGAAAATCACCACCTGCAGGCTTACGCCAATCTGCGGCGCCGCCAGGCCTGCGCCATTCAGCGACGTCATGGTGTCGTGCATATCCTGAATGAGTGCGTGCAACTCAGGGGTATCGAATCGATCGACCGGCTTGGCCATTTGCAGCAGCAGCGGCTCACCCATTTTCAGTACCGCTTTAATCGCCATGACAACTCACCGCATGTTCCAGAATGTTTCTGACACCGACCATCGCCTGATCCAGCACCGCATAAATCTCCTTCAGCGGAATGCTTTTCACGTTAGTGCCGCGTCCGGCGGCATAATTGGCGACTACCGCGATAGTGGCGTAATTCAGCCCTATTTCCTGTGCCAGCGCGGTTTCCGGCATGCCCGTCATGCCCACCATATCCGCTCCATCGCGTTCCAGCCGGTTGATTTCAGCAGCCGTTTCAAGTCTGGGCCCTTGTGTCGCGGCATAAACCCCGCCATCAAAAATCGCTTCATCGGCGTTTTTCGCCGCTTGCAGGATCAATGCGCGGGTTTGCTGGGCATACGGAAGGGTGAAATCAATATGCGTTACCGGTTGATCCTTGCCTTCGAAATACGTGAAATTACGCCCGTAGGTGTAATCGACAATCTGATCCGGCACCACCAGCCGCCCCGGAGCCAGGTCGGCGCGGATGCCGCCCACCGAGGCCACGGCGATCACATGCGACGGCTTCAATGAATGCAACGCCCATAAATTCGCGCGGTAATTGATGGCATGCGGCGGTATCGTATGGCCATGCCCGTGCCGCGCCAGAAAAACGATATCCTTGTCTTTCAATTTGCCGAACGTCAGCGGCCCGGAAGGCTCGCCATACGGTGTGCGTATGATTTGCCGGTGTGATATTTCCAGGCAGGATAATTGCGTCAACCCGCTGCCGCCAATAATTGCTAGCATTGTTCTCCCAATTCAGTCTCTTACTGCATAAATCGCAGGCAGGTTCCGCCATGCGCCGTAAATGTCCATGCCAAAACCGAAGACATACCGGTCCGGCACGGTCAATCCGGTAAAATCGGCTTTGCAGGGTTTCGGTTTGCCGGTTTCTTTTTCCGCAAACACCGCACTATAAAATGCTTTGGCGCCGTTCTCCAGCACTTTGTCACGGATGGCGGCGAGCGTGATGCCCTCGTCCAGAATGTCATCCAGCACCAGAACAACCCGGTCTTGCATTTTTTCTTGCGGTTCCACCCGCCAGCAAATTTCTCCGCCGGTCATTTTATTGCCATAGCGCGTCAAGTGCACATAATCAAAATCCAGCGGAAACCGCAGCCGCGGCAGCAACTGCCCGGCAAACACCACGGCTCCGCCCATCACGCACAAAACCAGCGGTTGCCGATGCGCCAGCACTTGCGTGATGTCCGCACTCAGACGCTGCATCGCTTGTTCGACAGTCTGTTCGGAATGAATGAGTTCGGCCGTATCCAGAATCCGTTGCGCTTGTTCACAGGTCAGCATAAAAATTTCAAATGTTATTGCAGCAATTCAAGCAATCCGGCTTCGTCGAGCACAGGAATTCCCAGGCTCAATGCTTTGTCGTGCTTGCTGCCGGGATCAGCCCCCACGACGACATAATCCGTTTTTTTGGAAACACTGCCGCTGACTTTGCCACCCAGTGCTTCGATTTTTTCCTTGGCTTCCTCGCGGCTCATAGTGGGCAATGTTCCCGTCAGCACGAATGTTTTGCCGCTCAAAGGCGCTGTTGCACCGCTGAGTGCGGATTTTCCTTCGTGCTCGTCCCATTGCACACCGCTGGCACGGAGCTGTTCGATCACTTCGCAGTTATGCGCTTCGGCAAAAAAATCCACAATGCTCTGCGCAACCACCGGGCCGACGTCCGGAATCTGCTGCAAGCGCTCGCTGTCCGCTTCAATCAGCCGCTCCAGGCTGCCCAGATGCGCAGCCAGATCTTTAGCCGTTGCCTCTCCGACATTGCGGATACCCAGCGCATAGATAAATCGTGCCAATGTGGTGTGTTTGCTTTTTTCGATCGCACGCAGAATATTACCGGCCGATTTCTCCGCCATGCGTTCCAGGCCAGCCAGCGCGGTCAATCCCAATTTGTACAGATCCGCCGGTGTGCGCACGATGGCCTGATCGATCATCTGATCGACCAGCTTATCCCCCAGGCCGTCGATATCCATCGCACGGCGCGAGGCAAAATGCAGAATCGCCTGTTTGCGCTGCGCCGGACAAAACAACCCGCCGGTGCAGCGGGATACCGCTTCATCCGGGAGCCGCACGGCTTTCGCACCGCACACCGGGCACTGCGAAGGCATCACGAATGCGCGGGCGTCAACCGGGCGTTTCTCCGCAAGCACCGACACCACTTCCGGAATCACATCACCGGCGCGGCGCACAATGACGGTATCACCGATGCGTACATCCTTGCGCTCGATTTCACCGGCATTATGCAAGGTCGCGTTGGTCACGGTCACGCCGCCGACAAATACCGGTTTGAGGCGTGCAACCGGTGTCAAGGCTCCGGTTCTGCCGACCTGCACGTCGATACCGAGCAATTGCGTGATCGCTTCCTCCGCCGGAAACTTGTGCGCGATCGCAAACCGCGGCGCACGCGATACAAATCCGAGTTTCTCCTGCTGCGGCAGTGAATTGACCTTGTAGACCACCCCATCGATCGCATACGGCAGATGCTCGCGCCGCGCGCCGATGGTCTGATAATAATCCAGCAATCCTTGTAACCCGCTAACCGTCCGGCATTCTTTTGCCACCGGAAAATGCAGATCCGCCAGATATTTCAGCACATGGCTGTGCGTGTCCTGCGGCATATGCGCATCGTCGTATTGCCCTATGCCATAGGCAAAAAAAGTCAAACGGCGGGTCGCGGTAATGCCGGGATCAAGCTGGCGCAATGATCCCGCCGCAGCGTTACGCGGATTGGCGAATTCTTTTTCACCCTTGTCCAGCTGGCGCTGATTCAGTGCCAGAAAATCCGCTTTCAGCATCAGTACCTCACCGCGTACTTCCAGCAACGGCGGCGGATTTTTGACCGGCAGCGACAGCGGAACCGATTTGATGGTTTTCAAATTCAGCGTAATATCTTCGCCGGTATGACCATCGCCACGTGTTGCGCCGGTTTTAAAAACACCGTTTTCATAGCGCAAGCTGACCGCCAGTCCGTCAAATTTCGGCTCCGCGGTATATTCCACGCGATCAACGGATAATCCCTCGCAGACACGCCGGTCAAATGCCTCGACTTCCGTTTCGTCAAAGGCATTGTTCAACGACAGCATGGGAATGGCGTGCGTGATTTGGGCAAATGCCTTGAGCGGTGCGGCCCCGACGCGCTGCGTCGGCGAATCGGCGGTAATCAGTTGCGGATAATCCTGTTCAATCTGCTGTAATGCACGCAGTAACTTGTCATACTCCGCATCGGGAATGGCCGGATTATCCTGCACATAGTACCGGTAATTATGCAACTCGATTTCAGCCCGCAAATCCAGCACGTGCTGTTTTATTTTTTCAATATTTTCACGCATACTTGAAGTATAGCGAATAGCGGCAAAACGCGGTAATACCGGTGAAACGCGGTTTCAGTTATTGCCGGAAAATCCTTTATACTGCGCACTCAATCAGAAAACCATCTTGCGCCATCACAATGCCTTGAAAAACACGATATGAGCAATAATCAATTAAAAATCCGCATTCAAATCCAGCAACCGCCGCAAGCCATAGAGGAAATTTATCCGGAACCGGAGATCGTTTATGAACAAACGCTGGACTGGAAAAAAATTGCCGCCGCCACACTGTTACTGCTAGCCGTTCTTGTTCTGACCGGCTATTGGTTATTTGCGGGCAACACCGATGAAAAAGATCCCAATGAAGTGATTCCTTCCGGTGACCCGGTTATCTCAACCCCTGAAAGTACAATTTTACCGGAAAAATCCGGGGCGGAACTCGGTACAACAAACGATACACCCGGAACACAATCCGGGGAATTGATAACCGCGCGGAAAGCGCCTTCCGGGTCCGCCGAATCCAGGAAAGCGGACGCTGCAAGCAAACCGGTTGCAATACCCGCTAAAAAACCGGAACCGGCTTCAGCTGCCGATCATCCCGTTATAACCGGTAAAAAGATACCTAAAACGGCTGCGCAATCCAAACCGGAAAAAACATCCGATCGCGCTGAAGTTCTCAGAGCGCAGTTAAGTCATGCGATAGCAGCGCGCGAGCCGGTTGATTCGATTGATGCGGTGCAGTTACGGCCGGGTGAGTCCAGGCCCATACATTTCTATGTGCATTTACAGAATATGTCAGGAAAAAACATCCGCATTGACTGGTATTATCAAAACAAACCGGATTCGCACTTAACCCTGCAAGTTCACAATGACAACTGGCGCACGCATGCCAGCAAACAACTGGATCACCGGCGGCTGGGCGCATGGCGCGTTGAATTAATGGATGAATCGGGAAATCGGCTGGCCGCGAGAAATTTTACCGTCACGCAACAGTAAAGCCCGTTGGCTCCATTGCGCATGAATTCGAGGATAAGGATATGAAATACTGTAGCAGTTGCAGCGCCACCGTTGAATTGTTGATACCTGAAGGCGATACCCTGCCGCGTTATGTATGCACTGCGTGCAATGTCATCCATTATCAAAACCCCAAAATGGTGGTCGGGTGCATTCCCGAATGGGAAGATAAAATCTTGCTGTGCCGCCGCGCCATCGAGCCGCGCCTGGGCTGGTGGACATTACCAGCCGGTTTTATGGAAAATAATGAAACACTGGCGCAAGCAGCGGCGCGGGAAACACTGGAAGAAGCCAATGCACGGGTGGAAATCGGCGATCTGTATGCCGTTTACAGCCTCCCCCATATCAGCCAGGTTTATTTCCTGTTTCGCGCACGGTTGCTGGATCTTGATTTCAAACCGGGTATCGAGAGCCTGGAAGTCAAACTTGTGTCCGAGCATGAAATTCCCTGGGGGGAAATGGCATTCCGCGTCATCCACGATCCGTTGAAGCAGTACTTCAAGGAACGCAGCCAGGGAAAGCCGGGGTTCCACATGGGCGTTATCGACAAGTCCCCAGGCGGTTCCTGAGTGAATGTGATTGTTTCTTGGCTTAAAAATATGAAGGTTTTAGATTCCCCCATGGCAGGATATAATGTTTATTTTTTGCAAACTCCTATGAAGCATTTATTCGTAACATTGCTATTGTGCCTCGCTGTCTCGTCGGTATCCGCCCAGTCACAGGACATCTCCATAGCAGCCAAAGCTTATATGCTCTCAGATTTTCAAACCGGGCAGGTATTGGCCGGCCAGAACACGCATGAGCGTATAGAACCCGCTTCTTTGACAAAATTGATGACTGCGTATGTGGTATTTTCCGCTTTAAAACAGAACCAACTGTCGCTGAATCAAGCGATTCCGGTATCGGAAAGCGCCTGGCGCATGATCGGTTCGCGCATGTTTATCGAACCCAATAAACAGGTTACGGTGGATGAACTGATCCGGGGCATGATCGTTCAGTCCGGCAACGATGCCTGTATTGCCTTGGCGGAAGCGGTTGCGGGCTCGGAAGCAAACTTTACGAATTTAATGAATAAGGAAGCGCAACGGTTGGGAATGAAAAACACACATTTCACCAATACAACCGGATTACCCGACCCCGAACACTACACCACGGCGCATGATCTGACATTACTGGCAATCGCTATCATCCGCGATTTTCCAGAGTATTATCCACTTTACTCACAAAAAGAGTACACCTATAACAATATCACCCAGCCGAACAGAAACCGGCTGTTATGGCTTGACCCGCACGTGGACGGCATGAAAACCGGATGGACCAAAACGGCCGGCTATTGTTTGATTACCTCGGCGACACGGGATAAACGGCGGCTGATATCCGTGGTAATCGGCGCCAAATCGGCCAATGCGCGCAGTCAGGAAAGCCAGCGGCTGCTTAATTACGG
Organism: uncultured Nitrosomonas sp.; assembly: GCA_964509635.1. Lineage (GTDB taxonomy): Bacteria > Pseudomonadota > Gammaproteobacteria > Burkholderiales > Nitrosomonadaceae > Nitrosomonas. Next base: position 8,086 of record CAZDYN010000069.1, read on the forward strand.
CTTCCAGTTCTACGATACGCTGCATTTATACAAAAAGAACGATACTCTGACCATGATCCATTTATGGAAAGGCACACAAAACGAGCTCAAAGCCGGATTTGACCGTGACGTGTATTTCACGCTGCCCAAAGGGCAAGCCGACAAACTGAAAGCCACCATGGAATACAAGCAACCGCTGATCGCCCCGGTTGAACTGGGGCAAGAGGTCGGCACGGTAAAATTCACCATCGACGACAAAACCATCGAAACTTACCCGCTGGTGGCATTGGAGAAAGTTGATACGACCAATTTCATCGGCCGTGCCTGGGATAGTGTAAAATTACTCTTTAATTAATCCTGTCTCATCACATCACAAAAGGTTCGCATGATATATCTGAACGGTAAATTTATGCCCATTGAGGAAGCGTGTATTCCTGTTCTCGATCGCGGTTTTATCTTCGGAGACGGCGTGTATGAGGTTATTCCTGCCTATTCCCGCAAACCCTTCCGCCTCCCCAAGCACCTCAACCGGTTACAGCATAGCCTGGATGGTATCCGTCTGAAAAATCCATTCAGCAATGAGGAATGGCGCAATTTGCTGGAACAGGTGATCGCAAAAAATGATGGGGAAGATCAATATCTCTACCTGCACATCACGCGCGGTGTCGCCAAGCGCGATCATGCTTTTCCCAATGTGCCGCCCACGGTTTTTATCATGAGCAATCCGCTGCTGCCGCCTCCCGCCGAGTTAATGGTCAGCGGCGCAT
>CAZDYN010000070.1:0-8796 GCA_964509635.1 uncultured Nitrosomonas sp.
AAGTTTGCATAACCTCATTTCACATATCCGGATTTTTGCGTAATGGAAGATTTCGTCGTAACCGTGCAGCAATGGGTGCCCGTCGACGTGTTTGTCGGCTTGACGGTGGCTTCGATCATCGGTTTCATCGGTTCTTTGATTGCGATTCCCTGGATTCTCATCCGCCTGCCAAGTGACTATTTTGATATGCGTGTTCCCCGTCACTGGATGAAAGATCATCATCCGGTCTTGCGTATCACCGGTCTGATTATTAAAAACATACTCGGTACGGTATTTTTGATCGAGGGTTTCTTGATGCTTTTTTTACCTGGACAGGGTTTGTTGACCATGCTGATCGGTATTTCATTCATGGATTTTCCTTGTAAACGCAAGTTAGAAGTAAGAATTATCTGTCGGCCCGCATTGTTCAATGCCATCAATGCAATGCGTCAAAAATTCAATAAGCTGCCGCTTACGCTGTCCCCGCGTTGCGAGAAATGACACCATAGCGGCTACTTTCATGCTGTTTCCGCGCAACCTTTCGATTGATACCAACTCAAAATGGCAGCGCAAATTCAATCACCCGCAATTCCAATTCAAGAATAAATTGGATTCAGTACCTTATGGAAACCCAAGGCCATTTTGAATCCTGCTTTGCGATTCCAGATTCATCTGGATTCATTTGTTATGAATAATGTACACTGCCACTATGGGTATAAATTAGAAATGACTTAATCTGTGATTGATATAGTATTGATCGGATAATAAAAATTGATTCAGGATACTTACACCAAACGCTGTACTTAGCAAGCAAATGCATCGGCGGTGTTTGTCCGGCGGAGCGGGTATGTTTTAGTGCAGTTTCCGGTTTCCGGGAAGTTTGGAGTACCTGAAGATTATGACCGGAAATGCCGGTTCCCGGGCATTGCCAACAAAGGGAGGTTATATGAGATGCGTGATCCGGGTATCAATGTGTTATGGATCGAGTTGTGCCGAGCCAAGCAAAACGCTCAGAATATTGATCGAATAAAAAAAACTGTCGCGGTTCACGAAATTCACTCCGGCACTATCGATAAGAGTCATATCGCGCATGCCATTGAAGCCTGCAGGCCAAGCCTCATGTGTGTTGATTACGACTTTCCCGATTTGCCGGGTTTGCAATTACTTCGCTTGCTGCGATCCAGTCATTCGCACATTCCCATTGTGATGCTGACCACTCAGCATAATGAGAGTCTTGCTGTTTGGGCATTCAGGACGGGCGTTAGGAACTACCTGGTGAAACCCCTGTCCGCAAAAGTGATGGTTGAGGAAATCAGTGCGTTGCTTGCGGCTCAATTCAAATCCGGATCTGTCGCGCCCAACGCAAACACACCCCGTGTCAATGTTCTGAAGCCTTACCCGATTCCGAACGAATTTCGTTTCGGTGTTTCACCTTGGCGGGGGATGCGGACTATTCCCGCTGTTTGCTATGTGGAAACGCATTATCAGGAAAGAATCGCCGAGAAAGAAGTGGCGGATTTCTGCAGGATTAACATCTTTACTTTCATCAGAATTTTCCGGGTTGAACATAAAATGACCTTTCGTGAGTTTTTAATAAAATACCGCATCGAACGGGCCAAGGAACTGCTGCATAACCCGGAAATCGCTGTCACCGATGTGGCGCACCTTATCGGCTTTACCGATGCTTCAAGCTTTACCCGCTTATTTCGCCGTTACGTTAGTATGACGCCGTCGTCCTATCAGAAAACACGTTGAGGAAGTCCTGAACAAGTGTCATTTCGAGCCAGAGCGGGAAATCTATTACATTGATTGTTAGAGATTCCTCACCATGTTCGGAATGACAAATGCAAGTTATTCAGAGTCTCCTTGAGTAAGTGACCGGACATTTCCAGGCAATGAAAACCGGATCCTTTTTCGCAGTTTGCGCAACGGAGTGATGGATCTTATGTTTTTCTTTTTTGCAAAATATCCCTAGGAAATGAGCAAAAAAATCCTATTAACGCGCACCGAATGCGCATAAGGTAAAAAAACACTCAAGGAATGGACGGATCAATAAGATGAACAAATTGAATTATTGATGAATATACTTTTGCAAGAGGTTTCCGGCTTTGCTGCGTTAGCCGAGGCCACGCGAACGAATCGATTGAGTAGTTCAGTTTTTTTTCATAAAGGAGATTTATCATGGCTAATATTCTTGGAACTGCTGGAAATGATGTTCTGGTCGGTGATCCGCTCGGTGTAGCAAGCACTGATGTTCTCAACTCCAATTGGTCTACCGGTGACGACTGGATGTTTGGCGGCTCGGGAAATGACACTTACAACGTTAATTCCGTTGGCGATAAGGTGCGCGAATTTTCCGGCGGCGGTACCGATACGGTTGTCTCGCGAATTTTTAGCTATACGCTGGGCAGCAACCTCGAAAACCTCAGACTGGATAATACTGCCGGGTTTATCACCGCATTCAACGGAACGGGCAACAGTTTGAACAACAGTATCATCGGCAACAACAATAGCAACATCCTGTCCGGTCTCGATGGTAACGATACGCTGAGCGGTGGAAGCGGTAACGATACGCTGAATGGCGGGGATGGCAACGACACTATCACCGGTGGCGCCGGCAAAGACACCATGTCCGACGGTAACGGCACGGATACTTACCGTTATTTCGCCACCAGTGAAAGCACGGCTGGCCGTAACCGGGATGTGATCCTGGATTTTTCCCGCGGATTTGACAAAATCGATCTGTCACCGATTGACGCGAATATTACTCTTGCTGGAAATCAGGCCTTCAATTTCATCGGTACGGCGGCTTTTAGCGGACTGGCCGGTGAAGTCAGGTATGTCGATACGGGGAGTAATCTTGTCGTGCAGGTGGATGTTCAAGGCGATGGCGATGTGATTGCAGAAATGGAAATTCAATTAAACGGGCTCGGCGTAGCCGGTGTGCTCGCCGCCACGGACTTTGTTCTTTAATTAAAGATAAGCCCTCCGGCTCTGCCGGAGGTTTTTCAGGATTTAATCGTTACCGGTTTTAAAGATCAGGAACAACGCGAATGACAGGTGTGCGTTTGGGGGCTTGTTCCAGCATATCGGGGCCTGTAGAGACATCCTTGGAAAGGATGTCCAGATTTTCGATCAAGGTATTCAGTTTTATCTTTTGATTTTCGCCGGGCAGGTCGGTGTTGCCGTCGATCAAATCGGACCAATGCCGGATGTGGGGCGGTCTTGCCGCTATCGCCCGGTGCAGCGATTCAAGGTCTTGTTCCGCTACTGCAGCAAGATTACGCAATCGCATCCAGCGATGATTGTCAAAATTCATCGGATCTGTTGAATCAGGCGAGAACCTTTCAGACAGCAGGACTGCCGCAGCTTCTCCAGCCGAAGCAAGTCCTTTGATCAGATTGTCTTCCATATTCAAATTTAAACCGCCTTCCGTGTCCTTCAGGTACACGCGCACAACTCTATCACGCACGCCGGGTGCGCGAGTCAATGTGTGGTCCCGCCAGTTACGGGCGGCATCCAGCAGACCGGTAATAAAGCCGCACATTTTTTTACTGCCATTACCGGCTTCGTTGAATCGCGACCAACTGTCTCCACGTCCTTTCTCATTGGTGGATGGCAGGAAGAACCGGTGTGCATCATCCTTGCTGACGGAAGGGTTCTGGTTGAAATCATCCTCAATGGGCCAATAGTGGAGTTCTTTTTCCAGCTTTATGCCAAATGTCGGCCACAGAGGCAAGGGGGTATCGAAAAGGTGGATCGGGAAGTTTGAGCAAATGCCGCCATCGGAAAACCAGCATTGTTTTATTGTCCGCTTTTCTTTTTCCGGATTTTCGTAATCCATGGCATACAGTGGAACAGCACATAACAGGATGGGGAAACTTAAACTCAGGCGTGCCGCAAATACGACCGGTAAATTTCTCGAATCAGGGAGCTTGAGAATGTCAGAAGTACCGGTTACGGAGGAGGCGTGCTGTATCATGTGCTGAACCACATTGGGCGGGAAAAATCTTTCCAGATCCGCTTTTCTGAAATACAGGCTTTGGTCGTCATCCGTGTCTTTGAAAGGAAACCGGTAAGGCCGGCCATGCGTTACATTGGTGGTCATCATTTGTAAATCGATATAGCGGCGCCATTGTGTAAATCCAGCTTTTTGTAACCACTCCGGCGGATCTGATTGCGCATCACCGGTGCCGTCCCAGAGCTCGCCAAATGTCAAAGGCGGGCCATCCGGCGCTTTACCGGCGCAGCCATTCAATAACCGGGATAGCCATAGTGTCAGCGGTTCCTCGGCATGACCGGGGGGTAATCTGATAGCGTCATCGGCATAACCGGTGCAAATGCCATAGCCGTTTTCAACGACAGGTCCTTGCAATGCGCACCAAATCGCAAGTACCGTTACCGCCACCGTGGCCATCAGTGAAATTAAAAGGGTAATAACCCAGGTAAAAGGGTCGTTATGGCCAAAGATCAGTGCGAATACGACCGGTAGTAAGAATGCGCTGAGAATATATTTGGGAAATGCATGCACTGCACCCCGGATAAAACCGTATCCGAATCCCATTTTGGTTTTGTGATTAAGGAGCGCGCTGAGCAGTATAAAAAGCGGATGCGTTTCGTTTTGAGGTTGAAACAGATCGTGCAGTTTGGTTGTTTTCTTGTTGGCCGGATTTTTGCTTGAGAGCTCGTCTGTAAGTTTTGCCAATCGTATATAACCGGGATTTCCGGAGGGATCGCGAAGCCGGCCAAGTTCGGCTGCCGCGGTAGCCGCGGCAGCGATAGCACCGACCGAAGTGCCGCCAATATTCTTGATGCGGAATTTCTTCGCCAGTTCGACGACTGCTTTAGGGTAGATGACACCACTGGTAATGCCGCCTTCCATCACGATGTCACATAATGGTTTATCACGTAACTGATCCATAATGCCCTCCCGGAATAAGTAAAAGAGTTATTTAACATGTAATACAATAAACGTTTTGTGTGTTAAATCACAATGATCGCTAAAAATCTGATTGAAATGCTGAAAGATCGAAATAACCGGTACCGGCGGATGGCGTGCGCATACTGTCATGATTGCCATGCACCCATGATTTGATATGCCATCGAGCGTTTTACCTCTGACACCGCCTGATGCGCTTGCCATTTCAACATTGGCCGGGAAAATCTGGCGGCATCATTATGTGGATATCATCTCATCCGGGCAGATTGATTATATGCTGCGGCAACGCTACCAGCCGGAGTTGATCGAGGCGCAGCTGGCGCATGCGGATATCTGGTGGAGGAAACTGGTTGTGGATGAAGCGATCATCGGTTTTTCGTGTTGCATGCGCACAAACAAACCGGGTGAGCTTAAAATTGACAAATTGTATATCCACTGTGATCATCATCGTAAAGGTTATGGCGCGATGCTGGTTGCAGATGCTGCCGGGATCATGCGGAAAAATGATTTGCAGTCATTGACTCTGACGGTAAATAAGCATAATCAGACGGCAATTTCAGCTTACCGGCATTATGGGTTTGAAATTACGGGAGATAGTGTTGTGGATATCGGAGGCGGTTTTGTTATGAATGATTATTTAATGACGCTGACAAAATCGCATCACTGGGATACTTGATTCATGAAACTGAAATTTACCAAAATGCAGGGTTTGGGCAACGATTTCGTTGTTCTGGACGGAATCAGCCAACCGGTCAACCTTGACCGGCAGCAAATTCGCCTGCTCGCAGACCGCCATTTCGGCATTGGCTGCGATCAGCTGTTGCTGGTTGAAAAGGCCGAGGGCGAGGCCGATTTTCGTTATCGCATCTTCAATGCCGATGGCGGCGAAGTTGAACAATGCGGAAATGGCGCGCGCTGTTTTGTCCGCTTCGTGCATGATCACGGATTGACGCAGAAAAATGAGATTCGCGTCGAAACACTGAGCGGCGTAATATCCCCGCAGCTGGAAGTGAATGGGAATGTAACGGTCAACATGGGACAACCTGTTTTTGAACCGGAAGAAATCCCCTTTGTGGCGGAAAAATCCGCGCCGGCTTATCAGCTTGAATTGCAGGATAAGCCGGTTACAATAAGCGCCTTGTCAATGGGCAATCCGCATGCCGTGCGTGTCGTGCCGGATGTCGAAAATGCGCCGGTTGCTGCGGAAGGTGCATTGATTGAAGCGCATCCGCGTTTTCCCAAAAGGGTGAACGTCGGCTATATGCAGATCATTGATCGCGGTCACATCAAGTTGCGGGTTTTTGAGCGCGGCGCCGGCGAGACGCTGGCGTGTGGCACAGGCGCCTGCGCCGCAGTGGTGGCGGGGATTAATCTGGGTTTGCTGGATCATCAGGTTGTTGTCAGTACGCGCGGCGGTGATCTGACGATCAGCTGGCGAGGGCATGGCGAACCGGTTTGGATGACCGGCCCCGCAGTCACGGTATTTGAAGGTGAGATTAATTTGTAATCAAACAAGGAAGAATGATGAAACCGGAAGATGTCGCGCAGTATCTGCAGGAGCACCCGAAGTTTTTTAATGATTATGCCGATTTGCTGGCGGATATTCATATTTCTCATCCGCAAGACGACAGAGTGATTTCGCTCAATGAGCGGCAAGTCATTTCATTAAGGGAAAGAAACCGCGTACTACAGGATAAGTTGCTTGAATTGATCAGTTTCGGTGAAGAGAATGATGCCATTGGTGAAAAAATGCACCGGCTGGCGATCGCACTTCTTTCCGTTTCCAGTCTGGATGAGCTTTTTAATGCATTGTACTTCAGCCTGAAAGAGGATTTTGCTGTACCGCTTGTGGCCATGCGGTTCTGGAATGCCTCCTGCAGCGCAAAGCCCCATGTTGAATTCGCGCCGGTCAGTGAAGATGTGCGTACCATTGCTGAAAGCCTGCCGCAACCCTATTGCGGTAATCATATTGTGGATGAAATCAAACAATGGTTTGACGAGGGTGCTGAACACCTGAGTTCATTTGCCATGATCCCGCTGAATACAACACAAACGATCGGCTTACTTGTTCTTGGCAGTCCCGATGCGGAACGGTTTTATCCCGAAATGGGGACATTGCATTTAAAACGGCTGGGCGAACTGGTGTGTACCACCCTCACTCGCTATGATCAGGCAGAAATGGCAGGTAATGCAGCACCTCAGGATCATGCAACTCATGAGCAGCAAACCTGAGTCACTGGCTGCTGCATTTATTCATCATCTGACTTATGAACGGCGTCTGTCACCGCTGACCGCTGAAAGTTATGCCCGCGACATCCGTGTATTGCTTCAGCATGTCAATAAAGACGATCTGGAGCAGATTCAATCGCCGAATATCCGCCAGGTGATCGCTCAATTGCACGGAAAAGGGCTGTCCGGCAGAAGCTTGTCGCGGATGTTGTCGGCGTGGCGCGGTTTTTATAATTATTTAATCCGCGATCACCGCTATCGGCATAATCCTTGCCTTGGGTTGCGTGTTCCCAAATCACCGCAGAAATTGCCGGACGCACTTTCTCCCGATGAGACCGCGCAGTTGCTGGCATTCCCGGCCGATAATATCCTGACGGCACGTGATAGCGCCATGTTTGAACTGTTCTATTCTTCCGGTTTGAGGCTGGCGGAACTGGCACAGCTTAAGCCTGCCGATATCCGCTTTGCGGAAGGAACGGTGATGGTGCTGGGTAAAGGCGGGAAAACCCGCATTGTGCCGGTCGGTGATTTTGCCATTCAAGCCTTGAAAGCCTGGCTTGAACAACGGTTGCGCATTGTCAAACCGCATGTGGGCGCGCTTTTTTTGTCGCAACACGGTGACGCGATCAGCGCCCGTACTATCAGTCATCGACTGAAAGACAGGGCCCGGCGGCAAGGTATTCACCAGAATGTGCATCCGCATATTTTGCGGCATTCTTTTGCTTCCCATTTGCTGCAATCCAGCGGCGATTTGCGCGCCGTGCAGGAAATGCTGGGACATGCGCATATTACTTCCACGCAGATTTATACACACCTGGATTTCCAGCATCTCACAAAGATTTATGATGCCGCGCATCCGCGCGCGAAAAAAAAGGATTGAATATTTCCAGCTGCTTTCTATCGGAATCGGCTCTGTTTTATACGCTATAATGAGATTTTGTAACGAATCAAGCAAATTCCATGACAACAATTGTTTCAGTAAGACGCGGGCATCAGGTGGCATTAGGGGGGGACGGTCAGGTCACGCTGGGTGCAGTGGTGGCCAAATCCAGCGCGCGTAAAGTGCGCAGGCTCTATCATGACAAAATTCTGGCCGGATTTGCCGGCGGCACCGCCGATGCGTTTACGTTGTTTGAACGATTCGAGGGTAAACTGGAAGCGCATCACGGCCATATTATGCGGGCTGCCGTAGAACTGGCCAAAGACTGGCGCACGGACCGGATTTTGCGCAGGCTGGAAGCGATGCTGGTGGTTGCCAATGAAGACGCCACCCTGATTGTTACCGGCGCAGGCGATATCATCGAGCCGGAATTGGGCATTGCCGCCATAGGCAGCGGCGGTTCCTATGCGCTGGCAGCGGCTCGCGCGCTTTTGGAGAATACTGATTTGCCACCTAAGGACATCGTGAAAAAAGCGCTGACCATCGCGGGTGATATCTGTATTTATACCAATCAGGATCATATTATCGAAACCATCGACTGAGTTGTTGCTGTCCGGTTGTCACGGATACTGTTTTTATCGATGCAAAAGCCGGGCAATTGATTTGCTTGTCTGAACAGTAATTAGGAACCCTTGTTTACACTCCATCTATCACAGAATTTAAAACCATGTCGCAAATGACCCCGCAGGAAATTGTCCACGAACTGGAC
>CAZDYN010000071.1:0-8750 GCA_964509635.1 uncultured Nitrosomonas sp.
TTGCATTATTTCTGGTTTATTGCAGCGCTTTTATCATTCCTTATTTGTTTGCTCTGGTATTCCGGAGACAACTGGTGACGGCTACGCCGCTATTCTGGTTGCTGCTATTAATTGCACCGGCTTTGTTTGCGCTCAAAGTGAGCATTGCCAATCCGCTGGCAAATAAGATCGATGGGGTGTGGGGAGGTTATTTGACGTTGGTCACGACGCTCCCGTTTAAATTGCTGGTTGTGCTGATCCCATTGATCGTTTTATACAGAATTCTTCCCGCGCAACCAAGCTTTTGGGGTATGACGGTGAAAAATATCCGCTGGCGGCCTTATTGCCTGATGCTGGTGTTAATGGCGCCGCTGATCATTTTTGCCAGTACGCAGGCGGATTTTCTGAATGCTTATCCGCGCTTAAAGCAAGTTGCCTTTATCGCACCGCATACCGGGAATCTTTTATGGTATCAGCTTTTGTATGAAATCAGTTATGGCATTGACTTTATTACGATAGAATTGTTCTTCCGCGGATTTTTGGTGTTCGCATTTGTGCGCTACGCCGGGCCGTCGGTTATTTTGCCGATGGCGGTATTTTATTGCAGCATTCATTTCGGTAAACCGCTGTTTGAGTGTATTTCTTCGTTCTTCGGCGGATTATTGCTGGGTATCATTGCTCATCGAACTCAATCCATTGCAGGCGGTCTGATCGTGCACCTGGGGATTGCCTGGATGATGGAAATAGGCGGTTATGCCGGAAACGTTTGGTTTAAATGATTTTAAGCCGACCGCTTGGTCTTTGTATAACGAGGATGTGTATATATTTGTTGTTACTGTTTTATCGTGGAAAAGCCAAATGGGTTGCCATTCGGCAACCCATTATTGCCTGTTGAGTAAAAGTTATTCCCTCAACTATCCTTTTTATTTATGTGAAAGTCTGACAGTGCCGGCGCTATCGAGATATAGGCCGAGGCGTTTAGCCAGATAAACTTCCGCTGTGCTCGTTGTCGTGCTGGTTTTGGTTTCCAGGCCAACACCACAGTCATATAATTGAGCGTCTAGAATAGCAACGCGCGTATTGTGATTCTCATTGATTGTTTTGGCCTTAAATTTATCGAAAGTATTATCTGCGCCTTTGGCGGTATCGACAACCACGGTTCCATCTGGAAGAGTTACAACAATGCGGCCATTTGTAATCAGGGCAGCCGTTGCATTGGCTTCGGTAAGCAATTTATTATAAGTAACCTGATCTACAACCGCATTAAGCTTGTTTTTGAAGCTGGTTACTTTGGGACCAGTAAGTATGGCGTTCAAGGTATCATAGGGTGGCGCGGCTAATTTAGTCAGGACTTGTGGAGCGCATGCTGCCATTACGTTGAAACTGGTAAAAAACAATGCAGCAACTACAAGAATAACTAATGACGATTTTTTCATTTTGTAATCTCCGATTTACTTTGTAAGTGCCATGAGACACATTACGATTCAACTAAAATGACCATAAATGCATCGATTGTAATCAGCATAAACCTTATCAAAACTAACGCTTGGCTTATGCTGTCGAAATACTAGCAGCCGACAATGACAGGGTAATGTCAATGCTGTTTCAATTTCATTAAAGTTTCGAGTATGAATGGCAATCGACAGAGATTTTAGCGATATGAGCCAAATAAACCTTTTTAAGAGTTTTTAAAAGAATGAGTACCACTATGTCTGAAGTCTCATCAATGGAACAAAATACCAGCTCCAGCAATAGCGCGGGTCTGAACGCGCAAGCGATCCAGGAGTTGAATGACCGTTATCGCCCGCTCGATTTTGAAGCACGGTTGCACATGTTGTATACCGATTTCAATCCCGGAAAAATCCTGGTGACTTCTTCCTTCGCGGCAACTTCCGCGTATTTTCTGCACATTATTTCCCGTATCCGGCCGGAGCAGATTATTTTTTTCATCGATACCGGCTTTCATTTTGCGGAAACCTTGCTATACCGGAATTATCTGGCCGGGCTTTATCACTTGAAAGTTCAGGATGTGAGGGCGGACGACTACCAACATCGCTATAGCGAGAAAGAAAAACTGTATGAAACCGATCCGGATTTTTGCTGCACAATTAACAAGATCAATCCGCTGGAAGCAATCAAGCCCAATTACGATATCTGGGTGTCGAGTCTGATGAGCTGGCAGACCGATCACCGTGCCGGTCTGGATATTTTTGAGGAGCGCCGCGGCATTATCAAGTTCAATCCGATGATCGATGTGACACGTGAAGAGCGCGATGCGTATATTCTCGAACATAAGCTGCCGTTTCATCCGCTCGTGGCGGAAGGCTACTCTTCCATCGGCTGCACTCACTGCACCGTAAAAGGCGAAGGCCGCAGCGGCCGCTGGCTGGGGAAACCGAAAACCGAGTGCGGTTTACATCTGTAAAGAATTTCTGAGTAACTGTCATTGCGAGTATAGTGAGAAATCTGTGCTGTTTACATCCGGCATGGCAAGTACGCATTTGCCGGATACGTCTTTAATTTTTCCGCGTTTTGAATCCGTCGGTGGCCCTGAGCAGCGCCGCCTGTATGCCCGGTTCCCAGACCGAGTGCCCGGCATCATCGATGATGATGTATTCCGCCTGCGGCCACGCGTGATGCAAGTCATCCGCGCTGATGATCGGGCAGACGGCATCGTAGCGGCCCTGTACAATGGTGGCGGGAATGTTGTGCAGTTTGTGCACGTTATCCAGTAATGAATTTTCCGGCAGGAAAATATCATGGGTGAAGTAATGCGCTTCCATGCGTGCAAGTCCCAATGCCACGGTATCGCTGGCAAAATAACTGACCGTTGCCGGATTCGGCAATAACGTCGAACACGAGCCTTCATACGTGCTCCAAGTGCGCGCGGCGGGCATGTGGATGGCTGGATCGGGATTCATTAAGCGCTGGTAATAGGCAGAGAGAATGTCATTGCGTTCCGCGGCGGACAGCGGGGCAGCCAACTCACGCCAGGCTTCCGGGAATAAATTGCGTAATCCGTATAGAAACCAGTTGATTTCCTGTTTACGGCAAAGGAAAATCCCGCGTAAAACAAAACCCAGGCAGCGCCCAGGATACGCTTCACCGTAGGCAAGCGCCAGTGTGCTGCCCCATGAACCGCCAAATACCAGCCAGCGGTCAATTTCCAGGTGTTGCCGCAGCAGTTCGAGGTCATTGATCAGGTGAGGCGTCGTGTTCTCTCGCGTTTCGCCGAGCGGGGTTGAGCGTCCTGCGCCTCTTTGATCATAAATGACTATGCGATAATATGCCGGATCAAAGAAACGCCGGTGTGCTGGTGTTGCTCCGGCGCCGGGGCCGCCATGAAGAAACACCACGGGTATGCCGGAAGGATTGCCTGATTCCTCCCAATACATCATGTGGATTTTATCCAGGGATAATGTTCCTTGGCGGTAGGGCTGGATTTCGGGGTATAGTGCGGCAGGTAAATAATTGTTCATGATAGCGTGATTAAATTGGCCGGTTATCGGGTTCCGGAATTAATGGAAAAGAGTGGCAAACAGCACAGAGTTTAAGGCTTAAATGAATTATAGTTCTGATATATTGCTCGACAGGTCATGCTGTAACGATGTTATAAGGAGTAATCATATGCCAAATACTATATTGAGAGAGCAAGAAGTTTCCATGTTGCGTGAAGAAGTGGAGATATTAATGAATGAGCGCCAATGCTTGTTGGATACCACGGGGGCCGCAGCGATTTTTGTGGCTAACCTGGACAGTGCTTTATTACCGGATGCGGCTTGTCAGGCCGCGAAGGTTTTATCCTGTTCCTTAAACAAATTGCCGGAAGAGACTTTGCGGGATGCGCTGGAGAAAGTGAAGTCAGAGTTAACCATTCGTGTATGAACAAGAAAAAGACTTAGTTGTTCCTAAGGTTGGACTGGTTCTGACCGGCGGCGGAGCTCGTGCTGCTTATCAAGTGGGCGTGCTGCGCGCCATTGCCGAGCTGTTGCCCGATAAGAAGCGTAATCCATTCCCTGTGATCTGCGGCACTTCGGCGGGTGCCATCAATGCAGCCAGCATTGCCGTTTCGGCCCACAATTTTGGCGAGGGTGTCGAGCGGCTTGAAGCCGTGTGGTCAAATTTCCATGTTGATCAGATCTACCGCTCGGATCTGATGGGTGTTATTCATAATACCTTGCGTTGTTTACTTTCTTTGGTATCGAGTGAATACGGCCAGCATAATCCGATTTCGCTGCTGGATAATGCTCCGCTGGAAGCTTTACTGAAAAGCCGTTTTTCGTTTCGCACCATTCAACATTGTATCCGCTCCGGTTCGTTGCATGCCTTGGGATTGACCGCATGGGGGTATACCTCTGGACAGTCGGTTACTTTCTATCAGGCGGCAAGAGAGGTAAGACCGTGGAAAAGAGCGCAAAGACTGGGTGTTCCTGTTGAAATCGGTGTTGAACATTTGCTGGCATCCTCGTCGATACCCTTTATCTTTCCCGCGGTGAAATTGAACCGCGAATTCTTTGGTGATGGCTCCATGCGGCAGTTGGCGCCGATCAGCCCGGCGCTTCATCTGGGCGCGAATAAAGTGCTGATTATCGGTGTGCGCAAACCCGTTAGCGATGAACCCAAACGTGTCAGTGCGGCGAATTATCCGCCCTTTGCGCAGATTGCTGGGCATGCGTTGAACAGTATCTTTGTTGATAGTCTGGATGTCGATCTGGAGCGCTTGCTGCGTATCAATGAAACACTGAAACTGATTCCTCCCGAAGCATTTAAAGCCAAGAACATATCACTGCGCCCCATCGAAGCGATGATGATAGCGCCCAGTCAAGGCATCAACGAGATCGCGCAAAAATACGCGCATACTTTACCGTGGATCATGCGTTATCTGTATCGCGCCATCGGTGCAATGGGCCCCAACGGATCGACCTTGTTGAGTTACGTATTGTTTGAAATGCTCTTTTGCCGCGATTTGATTGAGCTGGGCCATAACGACACCATGCAGCAGAAGGAAGAGCTTTTAAAGTTTATCGGGGTCCAGGGTAAGGTTTAGAAGCTTCAATATGGCGATCACGTTTTTTATTTGAGTTGAATTTTTGTCAGGAAAAATCAAATGGCCTTTGATAGTCCGCAATTCTGGTTTGCTGTTTTACAAATCATCGCAATCGATATTGTGCTGGGCGGCGATAATGCGGTTGTAATTGCATTGGCGTGCCGGCGCTTGCCTGAGCAACAGCGTAAGCTGGGTATTTTCTGGGGAGTCATTGGTGCGATTACGTTGCGCGTGATATTGATCTTTTTTGCCCTGAGCCTGTTGGCTATTCCTTATTTAAAGATCGCCGGTGCGGCCTTATTGGTGTGGATCGGTATTAAATTGTTGCAGCCTGAACCGCAAGGGACGCACGAGATTGATGCCAGCACGACTTTATTAGGTGCGATCAAAACAATCATCGTGGCCGATGCGGTGATGAGCCTGGATAATGTGATTGCGATTGCCGGAGCGGCTAAGGATGAAATCGGACTGGTGATTTTTGGTTTGATCTTCAGTGTGCCCATCATCGTATGGGGGAGTCAATTGGTGATGAAAGTCATGGACCGTTATCCGGTAACGATTGCAATCGGTGCCGGGTTGCTGGGATGGATTGCCGGCGATATGGCGGTCACCGATGTGGTTACCAGGGAGTGGGTCAGCACGCAGGCGCAGTATTTGCAATGGATCGCACCGGCGATTGCTGCCGTGCTGGTGGTCGCGGCAGGTAAAGCGCTGGCCGCGCGGAAGCCGGTTAGAGCCGGGCCTGTGATTGATCTGGCCGATGACAAAATTTCCAAACAGTAATTTCTGCGCAAAATGAGAGATTGATGATGCTAAAAATACTATTACCCGTAGATGGTTCTGAAAATTCCGGCAAAGCAGTGGCTGATTTCATTCAATTGCTGGATTGGTATAAGGAAAAGCCCGAGTTCCATTTGTTAAATGTGCAATACCCTCTGGATGGCAATGTTTCATTGTTTATCAATCAGGCGGACATCAAACAATATCATCAGGAGGAAGGCATAAAAAGCCTGCAAAACACCCGTGATTTACTCGATCAGGCGGGAATTGCCTGCCAGTATCATATTACCGTCGGTGATTACGCAGAGATGATCGTGCGCTTTGCCACCGAGAAACGATACGATCTGATTGTCATGGGGCCGCGCGGGAAAGGGGGCATACAAGGCTTGTTATTGGGATCGGTGACTAACAAGGTGATGCAGTTATCCAGTATTCCGGTTCTGCTGGTTAAATAATCTATTTCTGAAGCATTCCATTGAAGCTCAGGATCTTGGGATGCAGCGGCGGGATAGGAGGCGGTGCGCAGACAACAGCCATGTTGCTGGACGATGATTTTGATTGATGCGGGAACAGGAGTGGGCAATCTGAGTATGGCGGAGCTGTGCAAAATTGATCATGTCTTTGTTACGCATGCACATTTGGATCACGTCGCTTTTATTCCTTTTCTGGTCGATACCGCCGGTTCCTTTCGCACCCGGCCGGTTACCGTATATGCAATACAGGCCACGCTGGATATATTGCGGGAGCACTTATTCAACTGGCATCTTTGGCCGGATTTCACAAAAATCCCGAATGCGGATGCGGCATATATGCGTTACCAGGCCTTGCAGCTCGATCATACCGTCCATCTCGATGGACGCAGGATTACGCCATTACCTGCCAATCATATTGTTCCGGCCATTGGTTATCAGTTGGATTCCGGTCAAGCCAGTCTTGTATTTACCGGAGATACGACAACGAATGATGCGTTATGGGCCCTTATCAACAGGATCGGGAATCTAAAGTACTTGATCATTGAATCCGCTTTTTGTAACCGGAAAAGTGATATTGCGATCAGGTCGAAACATCTCTGCCCCAGTCTGCTGGTGGAAGAATTGGAGAAATTTGATCGGGCTGCTGAAGTTTATATCATTCACCTGAAACCGGGCGAAGCTGACTTAACGATGCGTGAAATACAGCAATGTATAAGGAAGTATCATCCGCGCCGGCTGGAGAACAACCAATTATTTG
Source organism: uncultured Nitrosomonas sp. (assembly GCA_964509635.1). Taxonomy (GTDB): domain Bacteria; phylum Pseudomonadota; class Gammaproteobacteria; order Burkholderiales; family Nitrosomonadaceae; genus Nitrosomonas. Next base: position 7,037 of record CAZDYN010000071.1, read on the forward strand.
AATTCTAGGAGTCCGCCGCACTTAAGCAATCGTAGCGAGCCAAGCGGGAGAGTGAGAGGGGGAGAGGGGATTTTCTCAGTTTTGAGGCGCATGGCGAGACTATGCAACGAAAAATTGAGGAATATGAGCCGTTATCCCATTGGCGCAGCAGATTAGCCTTAAGTCCGGCAGACTCCCGGAAAGTACTGGAGAACAGATGCCATGAGCACAACTGCAACAACACAGCCTAAACAAAAGAATATTTCCGCTATCGGTAGCGAACTGGATTTTTCCAGGAGTATGCAGGAGGTTATCAACAAGATACATGCTGCCAGTGATGTTGACGAAATTATGCTGGAAGTGAGCAAAGATATCTGCGCTCTGTTCGATGCGGACCGATTGACTGTTTATTCATTGAGTGAAGATAAATCATTTTTTGTTTCAAGGGTTAAAACAGGATTTGATTCTTTTCAGGATTTAAGATTGCCGGTAGCGGAAAACAGCATTATTGGCCATGCCGGTTTACAAAAGAAAGTTATCAATATTGAAGATGCTTACAATAAGAGTGAATTAAAAAAAATTAATCCGCAGCTCACTTTCTCGTATGAGGTCGATAAGCGTACCGGTTACCGGACCAAGCAGATGCTGGCGGCACCTATCCTGAATGCGGATGGCCAGGAGCTAATGGGTGTGGTTCAGGTGATCAATAGCAAGAATAATCAGCCATTTGCAGCAGCAGCTGTTGAAGGCATGACTGAAATTTGCCGGACGCTTGCAATCGCATTTAAACAACGCCAGAAAACTGCGCCGTTACTGAAATCAAAGTACGATTATCTGATTTCCGATGCCGTGATTTCTGCAGCGGAATTTGAACTGGCGGCACGTTCCGCGCGCAAGAAAGGATGTGATCCGGAAGATGTGCTGATTGATGAATTTCAGATCGGATTGCCGATCATTGGCAAAGCGCTTTCTACTTTCTTTGGAGTTAAGTACGAGCCGTTTGTAAAAGATCGCATCAGACCGATGGATTTGCTCAGGAATCTAAAGAAGGATTATGTCGAAAGCAACGCCCTGCTGCCAATTGATGAAACCAAGGATGGTCTGGTGATTTTAACGCTGGACCCGGAACGGATTAAATCCCAGCGTATCGCGCAAACGATTTTTCCCAAGCACAAGATTATTTATGCGGTAACTACCAAGCGCGAATTCGAGGCAACCATTGAGCAATTCTATGGCGGCAGCCAGGATGAAATCGGCACGGGTGATATCAACGAGATGCTGACCAATCTTGGCGCGGGAGATGTTGAAGAGATCTTCAGTGAAATAGAGGATTCCTCGGCGGCTTCCGACAATGAGCTGGTTAAACTGGTGAACAAGATCATTATCGACGCATACAAAATGGGGGTATCCGATATCCACATAGAACCCTACTCGGGAAAGGAAAAAACCAAAATCCGTTTCCGTAAGGATGGTTCGTTAATGCCGTATATCGAGGTTCCGGCCAGCTATCGCAATCCGATGATAACCCGGATCAAAATCATGTGTGACCTGGACATCTCCGAGAAACGCAAGCCGCAGGATGGCAAGATTAAATTCAGGAAATTTGCGCCACTGGATATTGAATTGCGTGTTGCGACCATTCCTTCGGCAGGTGGGCTGGAAGATGTCGTTATGCGTATACTGGCAACTGGTGAACCGATTCCGTTGGATAAGATGGGGTTTACTGCGCATAACC
>CAZDYN010000072.1:0-8712 GCA_964509635.1 uncultured Nitrosomonas sp.
AAGCGGCACATCCGGCATGAAGGCAGGCATTAACGGCGCCATCAATCTGAGCATACTCGATGGCTGGTGGGGGGAAGGCTATGATGGCAGGAATGGCTGGGCGATCAAACCCGGACCGGAGGATATGGAAGGCATCCTGCGCGACAAGGAAGAAAGCCGCGCGCTGTACGAAATCCTGCAAGATCAGGTTGTTCCGCTATATTACAGCTATGGCAAATTGGGCTATTCACCTGGATGGGTAAAAATGGCCAAACACTCGATGATGTCGCTGCTGCCTTCTTATAACGCAACCCGCATGGTCGACGAATACGTCAAAAAATTCTATCTCCCGGCGAGCGGCAAAGGCACGCTATACGCAGCCAATGATTTCTCCGGCGCAAAAAATATTGCCGCATGGAAAACCAGGATAAAACAAGCATGGCAGGGCGTCTCGCTGCGCCGGCTGGATACCCCTTATGAGCGCATTCATTTTAATGAAGCGCTGAATTTCAAGGTGGCAGCCCGGCTAAACAATCTGGCGCCGGAGGATGTCGTCATTGAGCTGCTGATATGCCGCCAGTATAAGATCACCCGGCTATGCAATTTCCAGCACTTCAAATTTGAATTCACAGGTATTCAGGATTCCGGCGAGCATCTGTTCGAGCTCAAGTTAATCCCGGAATTATGCGGCAAACAGGAATATTTCATTCGTATTTATCCCCATCATCCGTTGCTCACTCATCCATTGGAAATGGGGTTGATGGTGTGGTTGTGAGACAAGTTCCGGCAATCACCGGTAAATTTATTTATTCCCCTTTGCCTGCTTGCAGCAACAGCAAGAAATTCTCAAACTGCCCGATGGCATCATTCAATGATACCGCTGCTGTTTTTACGCCAGCCATATCCCCTTTCCGCGCAGCCTGCTCGACGGCCGCGCAAGCTTTGGCCAGATACGTTGCGCCGACCATCCGGCTGGCGCCATGCATGCGATGTGCCGTGCGCTCCACATTGGAGGTGTCATTCTGCCGCAGCATTCCGGTCAGCTTGGCATGATCCTCGCGAATATGCGCACGGAAATCCTGCAATATCTGAATTTGCGCGGCACTGTCCGGAACAATCTTATCCAGCTCGTTGAAATCCACCGCTTCAAGCTGCTCCTGATGCATACCCTGTATTTCAGGCCTAATCCGGGCGCTGGCTGTTTCGTCGATTGCCAGAATTTTTGCCAACACCGCTTTCAATTTTGCCAGACTGGCCGGCTTGACCAGCAATTCATCCATACCGGCGGAATGGCAATATCCGACTTCCTCGGCAAGCGCATTGGCCGTCCAGGCGATAATCGGAATGCGCGGCAACTGCTGCTCGGTTTCGATTTTGCGGATCGCTCTTGATAATGCATAACCATCCATTTCCGGCATATGGCAATCCGTGATAATCAATGCAAAACGCCCTTCCTGCCACATTGACAGCGCCACACTTCCGTTCTCCGCAGTCTCAGCGCGCAGCCCCAGCAGCTTGATCTGACGCGCCAGCAGATCGCGGTTGATCGGGTGATCGTCGACTGCCAGCACTAACGGTATGTGTCCACTGTTATCGAACAGAGGCTTGACTCTCCTTTGCTCGACTTCTTGATGCTGGATGTGCACAATCTCACCGGGCACACCGCAGATTGGCAGCGTCAATATAATGCTGAAAACCGATCCACGCCCCGGTTCGCTATCCAGTTCGATTTGCCCATCCATTAATTCCGCCAGGCGGCGGCAGATCGCCAGCCCCAGGCCGGTTCCGCCATACATGCGGGCGGTATCGGGATTTTCCTGCCGGTAGCGCTGAAATAATTGCTGCTGTACTCCTTCAGCGATACCGATGCCGGTATCCTTGACGGAAAAACGTATCCGCTCGCCGCTTTCCAGTCGTTCGAGTAATTCAGCACGTAACACAACTTCCCCGCGCGGTGTAAACTTGATTGCATTGCTGACGAAGTTGTTGAGCACTTGCGAAAGGCGTAGCGGATCGACGATATGCGACGAACCAAGACACTCATCGGCATGCTGCCACAGCACCAGGTTTTTGGCGCTGGCTGTGCGCGAATACGTGTTGACAACCTCTTGCAGCAGTTGCGCAATTGACGTGGGACGCAAGGAGAGTTCCAGTTTTCCTTCTTCAATCTTAGACCAATCGAGAATATCGCTGACAATACGCAACAGGCCCCTGCCGGAATTCCAGGCTGCGTCCAATGTCGCGCGTTGTTCTTCGTCCAGATGAGTCATGGAAAGCAGTTCCAGCATTCCGAGCATGCCCGTGAGCGGCGTGCGGATCTCATGACTCATCGTGGCAAGGAATGAATCCTTGGCGCGATTGGCCATTTCGGCGGCCATTTTCAGCTCAGTGAGGGTATTTTCCTTGGCCTTCATTTCACTGATGTCTTCAATAACCCATATCTCGCTTTGATGATCTGAATACCCCATCAGACCCAGCGATTTGGCAATCAGATGCGCCCAGAACAGTTTTCCATCCTGACGCGGAATCCGGTACTCGGCGCTGAATATATAACCTTCATCCAGACTGGACCGGGCGGCTTCGATTACTGAGGCGCCATTCCCTGCAGCAGTATCCGGCGTGCATAAAAAGCTTTGCAGCGGCGCGTTTAGAATCATATCGGAGGAATGGAACCGGAATATCTCCGCCGATTTGGGATTGGCGCGCACCACCCGGCCATTCACGGCAAACACGACCCCGACTTGGACGTTGTCGAGTATCGACTGCAGCTCGGATGTGCGCTGTTGTACCCGCCGCTCCAGTTCTTCGTAAACACGGACATTTTCCAGAGCCACTGCGGTGATATCCGCGAGCGCCTGGAGCACTTTGACTTGCTCCGGGGAAGGCAGATATTGTTTGGCCCAATAGCTGCCAATCGCACCGATCGGATCAATGGTGCGGATCGGCACCATGGCCAGGCTGCGCACAAAAGTCGGCCGGTAAGCCTCGGCCGGTATGCGCGGATCGCTGTAGATATCCTCGATAATCGCAGGTTGCCGGTTAAGCATCGCCCATCCGCTGATGCAGGTATGCATCGGAAAGCGTTGCCCTTTCCATAACGGACTGATGGCATCCTCCTCGGCATAAAAACAATTACCATCATCGCGCAACACAAAAGTCGCGCCGTCAGCTCCAGTCAGTTGACGAGCCGCATGACGCACGATATCCATTACCGTAGCCAGATCCCTTGCCAGGGAAAGCGTCTGTACGACCTCAACCAATTGCTCCATGGCTTGTGCATACCACAGGCTCGGCACATGTTTATTCATGGCCGCACCGAAGCCGTGACAACACTATGCGGCACATTGTCAGCAAGGGGAAATTCACCGGGCAGCTTCATATCGGCCCATCCTGTAGTAATGAAAACAACCTGTATCCCGGTTTCGGGGTTAAACAAAAAATCTTGAATAAGCCGCCGGACGAAATAAAGCGCCCGGCGGAAACAAAAAAACTGAATCACCAGGCGAATCTGAGCGAAATATTTCTTATTAATCAAAAGAAAAGTTAGGGCACGTGCCAATTTATGAAATATTTGGGTTAAGAATTTGCCGCGCTGAACTCAACCATTGCATCCAAATTCATGGGTTTCGCGATCAGGTAGCCTTGCGCCGTATCGCATCCCATATCCTTAAGCATGTCCCAATCTTGCCGTATCTCCACCCCTTCGGCCACGCTTTTAACCTTCAATTCACGAGCCATGTCAATACTCGATTTGACCACAATACGCGCTGCCTCATCATTAGCAAGATCCTGCACGAAAGACTGGTCGATTTTCAGTTCGCTGAAAGCGATGCGTGTAAGCTGCTGCAAACTGGAATAACCGGTACCGTAATCGTCAATGGATAGCGCAAACCCGTTCATATATAAGCGCGCCAGATTTTCCAGCGCATACGCGACATCGGTCATGGCTGCTGTTTCGGTAATTTCCAAAGTCATGTAACGCGGATCAATACCGGTATTCCGCACGATCCCGGCAATCTTGTCCGCCAAAGTGATATCGTCCAGAGAAGTCAATGAAAGATTGACAGAAACGGGAATTTTGCAACCATGATCATGCAATAGGCGGCATGCGGAAGCAGCCTTTTCGAGTATGAGAAAAGTGAGGTCATCGATACGACGATTCTGTTCAAGCAATGGAATAAAGGCAACGGGACTGAGCACTCCGAATTCCGGATGAATCCATCGCGCCAGCACTTCGGTGCCGGTCAACCGGCCCGTCCGCAAATCCATTTTCGGTTGAAAGTAGGGTTCGAACTGTCTTGCACGGATGCCCTGCAATACCTCCCGCAGCGAAAAATTGACCGACTCGGCGGGCGGATGCCATTTATTTTCCGAGCGCTCGTATTTTGCAAAAATATCCCTAAGCTGATCCGGCAGAATGGGTTTTTCGATCGCGCCAAGTAATTTAACGCCGTACATTTTGGTCATTCTTCCAGCGGAAGTAAGCAGTTTATTGCCCAGCGCGCTGATAATGATAATTGAAATGTTATGATGCTCCTGCCCCAAATACCGCAGGAACTCCAGACCATCCATTTCCGGCATGTTCAAATCGCAGATCACAATATCCACCGGATCATCGCTCTGTTTGCGGATAATCTCAAGCGCCTGCTTACCGTTATCAGCATCGCATACCGATAGCACATTCAAGGTGTGTAACATCCGCACAATCATCCGGCGCTGAAAATGATCGTCTTCGACAACCAGAATATTCAGTTCATTTGTCCCCATTCGTTCCTTCCTCAGCTTGATGCATCCACAATAAACCCGATCATGGCAGGTAAGTTAGATTGAAATTCAGAGGCGCCAATACATTAAGTTATTATTTTTAATAGATTTATATTATATAAATATGAAGAATAGCTCCCTCAATAAAAGCAAGGATAGCAAGATTCTTTTGCCGGAACGACTCAATGTGATCAGAGATCGCAAGGATTCGTTATAAAAATATTAATTTTGTCAGATATTTGAACGCACCGGATTCAACTGCACGCAGTTCCGATTCAATCGATGGCCGAACCGGATCAGTTTAAAGTAAGACGAACCGGTGCTTATTAATGTTATGTGGAAACTGACGCCAAACGGTCAATCTTGATGGTTGTATTGATGATACGTCGGATTTTTCTTAGAAAGGATCAGGAGACGGAATATTTTTTTCCAAAATACTGCCGGAGCTCGATGATAGTACGGGAATACTCACTTCCTTCGCATAAAATTCCAATCGATACACAGCGAGCACAGCGTTACGACTAGAGATGTTTCTCAAAATGACGGCATTTATTGATTTCATGTCCAACCCCGCCGGGATTGATATCCGATCCGGCAAAGATAGTTTTCAACAGCCTGTTAAAAAACTCCGGTTCCGTGTGTTATGATCAAATCCGCGTCGGCGCATTATCATAAGAATCAAGGGCGTGTTATCAAAATAGGCTGACTGATCTTTGGCGTAACGAATGACCTCATTGCCAATATCCGATGCCTGTTGATCTGCCTTACCCGTGACCGCCGGTGACATCCGGACCCGTATCTACGGATTATTTCAAGATCCAATGATTTACCATGCGGAGGTGGCAAATGAACAAAAAAGAGGTTTCACATCGTAAAATCGTACAGGATGCCGAGCGGCTTGCCGCTGAAGATGGGGTAGAATTGAACCGGATGAGCGGTGCTGAATTTGCCGCGCATCTGGATGAATGGATACTCAGCGGGCGTCTTCCCCTGCAGCGGATGCATCCATTCAAACGCGGCTCGTTTGTTTTTCCCAGTAACCTGAAACCCTCGGATATCCTTGCTTTGGCCGACGATGCGGCGGAAAAATCCAGCACCGGAGGGAACAATGAGCCATCTGGATCCGTTTTCCTGGATGGCATCGAATACATCCGCAAGGAGGATAATGAAGATCCCGGAGATACCCCTGTTGCCGAGATTTACGGTGAAATTCTTCCCCCTGTATCCTGCCGCAAGATCGTAGTCGTACCCGGCATAATGGGTTCGGAAATTCTCGAACGAACACCTCGTCCGAACCTGGGCGACGATTGGAAAAAAATCTGGCCGCCATTATCAGCCGATTCCCATAGTCTGGCTCCGGTCGATCACCTGATCGAAACATCCTCCGATGCCGGGCTTCCCGGCGCCCCCATGCGGGAAACCCGTATTCTTGAAGCGGCATACGACGGTCTGCTTGGGCGGCTCCGCGCTGATGGCTACCGGGAGGATAACAACAAGTTGTTTCCATGGGGCTACGATTGGACCAAATCCAACCGGGATAATGGCGAGAAACTGAAGGATTTTATAAACACCTTGGCCGGTGTAACACAAAACAATCCCGGCGGAGACTGCGCCATAGACATCATATGCCATTCCATGGGAGGGCTTGTAACCCGCGCGGCAATAAAATCCGGCGCCCAGGTCCGGCGCACGGTATATCTGGCTTCACCTCATCACGGCGCTCCCAAGGCTTACTTTGCGCTCCATCCCCGGGCGCCTTCACTGTTGGCCAGCCTGTGGTGGCAAAGATTGTTAATCAACAAATTGTGGGACGCTTACGCTGCCGAAGTTCAGCCGCGCGAGGGGGATCTTGGCAAGTTGCTGGCTTCGCTGGCCCGTCAGATGCCCAGTGTTTTCGAATTGCTTCCGGACGAATACTACTTTCAGACAAACAACTACTTTGTCACACTGTGGTACTGGACTTCGGCGACCAATGTAATAGGGCTTGATGCCACGTATTATAATACGGCCGATATAAACTTCCCCGCGCAGGACGGCATGCGCCGTAAAGTACTGGATGCGATGCGCTTCAAGTCCTGGCTGGGGCGCATTCCGCCGGGTGAGCATCTTTCAATCTATTCGAACACGGAAAAAACGAACGACAGCATTGTCTTCAGCTACCGAAGCACAAATGGTTTCCGCGATCCCGAAGATTCAGGTCAAGGCGGTGACGGTACGGTACCCACAAGTAGTGCAAATATTGGAGCCAAGGTACTGTTCAATCGGGGTAGTCACGTAGCGGTCCCCAACCGGCAGGATACCTACGATAAAATCCGGATGTACCTGAAGCTTGGTAATGGCCAATAGAGAACACGGCAAGCGGGCTTGGGCTGTACTCTCAAAGCCCGCTGTGCACCTATTACCGGCATTTATGCCAGCATATCCAGTGCAGGCACATACACCAGCCCCAGCGCATGCGCCACGGCTTCATAGGTCAATTGGCCGCGGCAAACATTCAAACCGCTGCGCAAATGCGGATCATCCCGCATTGCTTTCCGGTAGCCTTTATTGGCCAGCGCCAGAACAAACGGCAAAGTGGCGTTATTCAAGGCAAAGGTGGAGGTGCGCGCGACCGCGCCCGGCATGTTGGAAACGCAGTAATGCACCACACCGTCCAGGATGAAAATGGGATCGGCCAGCGTGGTGGGTTTGGAAGTGGCGAAACAGCCGCCCTGGTCGATTGCGACATCGACCAGCACGGCGCCGCGATTCATGCGGCTGACCATCTCACGGGTCACCAGTCTGGGGGCGGCGCCTCCCGGAACCAGCACCGCGCCGATGACCAGATCGGCGGACGTAACATGTTCTTCCAGTGCATCCACGGTTGAAAAAACGGTATTGATTCTGGAACCATATTGGGAATCCAGTTGTTGCAAGCGATGAATCGATTTGTCCAGCACGGTCACATGCGCTTCCACGCCCATGGCGATACGGGCGGCATTGGTGCCGACGACACCGCCGCCGAGGATTACGACGCGCGCCGCGGGCACGCCGGATACACCGCCAAGCAGCATGCCGCGTCCGCCCTGATCCAGCTCCAGCGCATGGGCACCGGCTTGAATCGCCATGCGTCCGGCCACTTCGCTCATCGGCGCCAGCAGCGGCAAACCGCCAAAGCTGTCGGTGACCGTTTCGTAAGCAATGGCCACACAACCGCAATCCATCAAACTTCTGGTCTGCACCGGATCGGGCGCGAGATGCAGATAAGTGAATAGCACCTGCCCTTCACGCAGCAATGGCAGCTCGGAAGATTGCGGCTCCTTGACCTTGACGATCAGATCGGCCTGAGCGTAAATCTCCTGCGGCGTCTCCACGATCTCCGCGCCTGCGTTCCGATACTTGTCATCGCCCAGATCAATTTGCATCCCGGCGTTTTTTTGCACCATCACCTGATGACCGCCGGCAACCAGTTCGCGTACCGCCGGCGGCGTCAATCCCACGCGGGATTCATGTATTTTAATTTCCTTAGGCACGCCGATACGCATCTGATTCTCCCTTCCTGTCCGTTAAATAATTCCGCCGTTGACACCGATATTCTGCCCCGTGATCCAGCGCGCTTCATCACTGGCCAGAAACAACACCACCTGAGCAATATCATCCGCTTCGCCAATCCGCCCCAAGGCCGCCATCGCCGCCATGCGTTCGATGTCCGCCGCGGTTTTGCCCGCGCGGAACAGCTCCGTATCGACCGGGCCGGGAGAAACGATGTTGGCGGTAATACCCCTTTTGCCCATCTCGCGGGCAAAAATCCGCGTCAATTGCTCCACGGCGGCTTTGGTTGCGGCATACGCGCCGTATCCGGGCAGCATCAGGCGCGTCACGGTGCTGGAAACAGTCACCACACGCCCATGATCCGCCAGTTATACTGCCGCTTCACGCAGCGTGTACAACAAGCTCTTGAAATTTACATCGACGATACGATCGAACTCT
>CAZDYN010000073.1:0-8697 GCA_964509635.1 uncultured Nitrosomonas sp.
GCCTGGCATGAACGGAATCACCCTGTGCCGGAAGCTGCGCCAGGAATCTCAGATCGACACGCCGATTCTGATGCTGACAGCGCGAGATACGCTGGAAGATAAGCTGGCCGGTTTTGAGCATGGAGCGGATGATTATCTCATCAAGCCGTTTGCCTTAAAAGAAGTCGAAGCGCGTCTGTTAGCAATGCATAAAAGGCATGTTGGTAAGGTTGCAAACCGCACATTGGAATTTGATAAATTGTCTTTCGATCCCAAAACGCTTTCCATTCGTTTCGAGAATAAAAATGTGAAACTTCCACCCAAGTGCATACGTTTGCTGGCGCTGATGATGAGCGAACCGGGCAAGGTGTTCAGCCGGGAGGAACTCGAACTGGAGGCTTGGGAGGATGTTCAGGAAACCAGCGATACGTTGCGCAGCCATATGCACATTCTAAGGCGTGCTTTGACCAAGGCTGGCGGTTATGATCCCATTGAGACTGTTCATGGTCTTGGTTATTGTTTGACATCCCGTGCGCAAGTTCCCGATTGAACGCAGCCTGCGCTATCGTGTTGCAGTAGCGCTAGCGACATTCAGTATTTTTACTGTTGGGACGCTGTGCATTATTCTCTATTTTGCTTCCGATAATATTGAAGATGCGCATATTGAACAAGTGATTAAAATGGAAATGGATCATCTTGTTCAACGGTATTCGACGCACTCTGATTTTATTTCTCAGATCGGCTCACATCTTAAAAGCTACGTGATTCGTAATATGGAAGAAGAACTCCGGCTTCCAGCGTATTTGCGCGGACTAAACCCTGATTATCATCGGATTTATTATGGAACGGAGGATTTTCATGTACTGGTGCGCACTATTGACGAGGTGAAATTTGTCGTCGCCTATCGAATAATCCTGCATAAGCAGCGTTTGCGGGAATTAAGGTTATTGATAGTGCTGTCATGGGTTGTGGTCGTGGCAATCGCTTTCGTTGTAGGCTACTTGCTTGCCAGAATTCTGGTTCAGCAGGTGGCGGATCTGGCTGAACGCGTCAATTTACTTGCACCCGGTGATGTTCAGGTCGGATTATTAACACACCCGGATATGGATGAAGAGGTGGCGCAACTTGCGCGAGCGCTGGATGATTATCAGAATCGCATCAAGCGCATGCTGCAACGGGAGCAGGAATTTACCGCCAATATCAGTCATGAACTAAGAACACCGATCACAGCAATCCTGACCAGTTGCGAGTTATTGGGCACTGTGCCTGATCTGCCGCTCAGGGCACGGCACCGGATAAAAATGATTGAGGCAGCTGCCACCCGTATGGGCGAGCAGTTGCAGGCTTTGTTGTTTCTGGCGCGTGAACAGGCGTTAGGTGTTATCGAGACGGTTGCCGTTCAGGAATGTGTCTGTGATGCAACCGAGCCTTTAATGGCCGAGATTCTTAGAAAAAAACTTGATTTTAAGATACTGATTGCACCCAATGTAGTGCTGACGGTTAACCGTCAGGCGCTTCATACTGCATTGATGAACCTGATCCGTAATGCTGTTCAGTATACTGACGCAGGTCTTATTCGGGTTGAATTTAGTAACCAGCGATTATCCATAATTGATTCCGGTATAGGTATTGAACCCGCATACTTGCCATTATTATATGAACGTTTTTTTCGCGGTTCCGCGCAAGGCGAAGGATTGGGGATCGGGCTTGCGATTGTAAGGCGTATCTGTAATCACTATGGCTGGCGTATTGAAGTAGACAGCACACCTGGAAAGGGTACAACTTTTCATATCATTTTCCCTTAATAATTTGATAGATAGGATTCTAATTTCTTCACGAATTATTCACATTTCTTGTGGTAACGTTCTTATGTGAAGGGCGATCCTGTCACGGACTTTCAGATCTAACAGGCCGTTGAAAAACGTTTTCGAGGCAGCCGATACAAGGAAGAAACAGGCGAGAAAGCGCAGTTTATGCGTGATAAATGAGCATTGAGCCTATTTTGACATCATAGCGGCAACACAGATAGTTTTTCAACGGCCTGTTAAGAAGGGTTTTTCTTATTTTCGCAAACTTTACAACTGGATGACTGCGTTTAGTACAATTTCGATTAAAAAAATGGATATCCAATCTCTATTTGTTTCTGGGATGGTTCATTTGTTGCTTCGGATTTTGTGAAACGATGAAGAATGCTGGCATAGGAAAAAATATTAACTAAATTATAGACGATATAATCAGATAAATAGGGAAATAATGTATGGCAACTATACAACCGGTCGTTTTGTTTTTTGTATTCGGAGTTTTGGCAGGTGTAATAAAATCTGACCTAAAAATACCTGAAGCTTTATATAAGAGCTTGAGCCTCTTTCTGTTGATCGCCATTGGTTTTAAAGGTGGGGTGTCGATGGCCAAGTATGAAATCATGGAGGTGCTGCCTATTGCTGCCTCTATGGTTGTCCTAGCGGCGTTGATTCCGCTGACAGCATATCCGATTTTAAGATTTCTGGGAAAATTTACTCAGGCTGATGCGGGCGCTATTTCTGCGCACTATGGCTCAGTGAGCGCGGTAACGTTTGCCGTGGGGGTGGCTTTTCTGGCTGGGAAAGGTGAGACTTCCGAGGGCTATATGGTGCTGATTATGGCGCTAATGGAAATACCGGCATTGGTGACTGGTACGATCTTGGCACGTGCTGGTGCAGGCGGTGAAAAGACCCAGTGGGGCAAGTTAATGCACGAAATTCTGACGGGCACAAGCCTTTATCTATTGATCGCGGGTGTGATTATTGGTTATTACGCCGGGGTGACGGATAATGTATCGCCGCTAGACAAAATGTTCATGGATTTGTTTATGGGTGTATTGGCCTTTTTCCTGCTGGAAATGGGTCTGCTGGCCGCATCACGATTGTCGGCAGTGGTACAAAAAGGTGTATTCATAGTTGCATTTGGTATACTTTTCCCGTTAACAGCCGGAGTGTTTGGTGCTTACTTGGGCTGGATATTCGGGTTGTCTGAAGGCGGCACCATGTTATTGGCTGTGTTGTATGCGAGCTGTTCCTATATCGCCGCCCCTGCAGCCATGCGTATTGCCGTACCAGATGCGGATCCAGCAGTTTCGATTGGAGCTTCTCTAGGTGTGACTTTCCCCTTTAACATATTTATTGGTGTACCGATATACTGGGAGATGTCACATTGGTTTCATAGCATCGCTGTTTAGGAACTATTAAAGATTATCTGACTTTTTTGGAATAAAATTATGAATAATACAATCGCAATGAAACGATTCGAGATTGTTATCGGAATTGAACAACTCGAAGAATTGATGAAGTTAATGGAAGGAAGCGGCGTTCGTGGTTATACCGTAATTAAAAATGCAGGTGGCTATGGATCGCGTGGTGCACGAAATCCTGATGATGTTCTTATGGAACAAGAGAATGTAGTTGTCATTCTCGCCTGTCAGACAGATCAAGCACAAAGAGTAGTTAACGAACTAAGACCTGCGCTGAAGGGTTTTGGTGGTATGTGCTTGATTTCAGATTGCCTCTGGCTCGAGGGGCCAGCCATTTCTTATTGATTTCCGGTTACTTTCTATAGGTTTATCTTTTTTGGTTGCTGTGTACGTAGCAAGAAATTTTCTGCTACGTACACAGCAAATTTAGTCTGTTGCAAGGAATGTTATAATAATCAAGCGCAGTAACTATTATTATATGGCCTACTTGCAATTATTTTTCATGCAAAAAAATACTCCTCTGCTATTGCGCATTATTCGCCTGACGCGCTTACTATTCCATATTGTCTCAGGCTTATTGCAATCGATTGTTTATCCAAATCTTCCTTTATCAATTCAGCGGAATATGATGCAACGTTGGGCAATCGATTTATTATCGATTCTGGCTATCAGGCTGCATTGTCACGGCAACATACCTGCATTGGAAACGCCACGTGTGTTGTTTGCTGCGAATCATGTGTCATGGCTGGATGTCTGTGTTTTGATGGCGGTTTGTCCGGCTCGTTTTGTGGCCAAGGCAGAAATCAGTAAATGGCCAATATTAGGTTTGTTGAGCCGTAATGTTGGTACATTGTTTATTGAACGTGCAATACGGAGTGATACGCTGCGTATTAATCAACAAATCAGTGAAGTGCTGGGGAAGGGTGAACGAGTTACTGTTTTCCCGGAAGGAACGACAACCGATGGCACATACCTGAATCACTTTCATGCTTCGCTGCTGCAATCCGCTGTCGCAACAAATGCCTTACTTTATCCGGTTGCCATTAGCTACAGGAATATTGCAGGCGATGTGTGCCAGGAAGCAGCCTACATAGATCCTTCTCTCATTTTATCGTTACAGAAAATACTGAGTCAGACAAGCATCGATGTAGAACTGACCTTTAATTCACCGGTTTCCTGCGGTTTGAGAAACCGGCGGGAATTGGCGCGCCTGTCGGAGCGGGCGATTGCTGATACGCTGCTGCTGCCTATTGTGCACAAGGGATCTGAAAAACCTCCCGATCTTCCAGGCGGATAGCGGTCAATTCTCCACCCCATACACAGCCGCTGTCCAATGCGATTAAGTGATCCGTTATGTGTAATCCTAATGCAGACCAGTGTCCGCAAATAATGGTGTTTTTCTGATTGAGCCGATGGGGAACATTGAACCACGGAAAATAGCCGGATGGAACGGATTGTAAGTTTCCTTTAAAAGCAAGATCCATTTTGCCTGCTGAGGTACAGATACGCATGCGTGTCATGGCGTTGATAATTACCCGCAAACGGATATGCCCGGTCCATTCATCCTGCCAGTAGTCAGGTTCATTGCCATACATTCGTGAAAACAGTTTCTGATAATTATTCTGGCGCAAAGCGTTCTCGACTTCATGAGCAAGCTGGGCGGCTTGTGCGATGGACCAGGAAGGCAATAAGCCGGCATGCACCAAAGCATACCGGCCTTCGGAATAAAATAACTTTTGTTGCCGTAACCAATGCAATAGTTCATCCCGGTCCGGTGCGTCGAGAACCGGTTGGATAGTGTCGCCGGGATGGCTTCTGGCCATTCCTGCCGCCACCATAAGCAAATGTAAGTCATGATTACCCAGTACCATAATCATGGTATCACCGGCTTTTTTAATATAACGTAGCAGCGATAACGAGTCAGGGCCGCGATTAACGATGTCTCCAACCAGCCACAACTTATCTCGCGCGGGATCAAACTTAATTAAATCAATGAGCCGCTGGAATGCCGTGAAACAACCTTGTAAATCACCGACTGCATATGTTGCCATGAGTATAGCGAGAAGTGATATTAACGTAAGCCCAGCACATCCTGCATGTCGAACAAACCGTTGGGTTTGTCGGCCAGGAAGCGGACTGCGCGTAACGCGCCCATGGCAAATGTCATCCGGCTGCTGGCTTTATGTGAAATCTCCACGCGTTCGCCAATGCCGGCAAACATGGCGGTATGATCACCCACAATATCGCCTGCGCGTATGGTTGCAAATCCGATAGTTTCCGGTTTCCTTTCGCCAGTTACACCTTCGCGGCCATAGACAGCTACTTTCCTTAAATCTCTTTCCAGAGCTTCTGCGATGACTTCACCCATGCGTAAAGCGGTACCGGATGGCGCATCGACTTTATGGCGGTGATGGGCTTCGATAATCTCAATATCGTACCCCTCGTGCAATACTGTGGCGGCAATTTCCAATAACTTGAAAGTCACATTCACGCCGACACTCATGTTGGGTGCAAATACAATGGCAATATCCTTTGCCGCTGCTTTTAATGAAGCTTTTTCTTCCACTGAAAAACCGGTTGTGCCAATGACCATTTTTACTCCGGCTTCACGGCAAGCGGTGAGATGAGTCAGCGTGCCTTCAGGCCGCGTGAAATCGATCAATTGATTGCAGTTCTTGAGCGCATTTGCAAAATCACTGACAATCGGGATACCGCAACTGGCGCCTATGAGTTCACCCGCATCTTTGTCCAGATAGGGGCTTCCTGCTCTTTCCAATGCGGCAGCAAGCTGCATATCGGTAGCCTGGGTAACTGCTTCCAGCAGCGTGCGGCCCATGCGCCCTGAACTGCCTGCGATAGCGATCTTTTGAGTTGTCATTTTATTTCTGTAAGAGTACTTGGTGGTGTAAATGGGAGATCATTTAACAGGCTGTTGAGAAACTATCTGCGTTGCCGCTACGGTGTTAAAATAGATTCAGAACGCTCATTTATCACGCATAAAATGCATTTTTCCGCCTGTTTTCGCCTTGTATCGGCTGCTTCGAAAATGTTTTTCAACGGCCTGTCAGTCTTTTTGATTTTAATTTATTTTTCACTATCCGACTTGACTTCATCTTTATCGGCATTCTCTTCAACCGGTTTGGATTTGATTAAGGCTCTAGAAAAATTCAGATAATTTTCAATATTGATTAGCATATCGCCTTCAAAAAAAAGGGTTAGCCGCTTCTGTTCAACTAAATCCCCTTTTTCACGAAGCAGGTAAATATAATCCCAGCGATTATCACGAAAAGCATCAACGATCAGCGGCGAGCCCATGACAAAAAGAACCTGTGATTTGGTCATGCCGGGTTTTAATTTCTCGAGCATTTCGTCTGTAACGACATTACCTTGTTGCACATCTATCTTATAGAGAATATGAGGAAGAAGTGAGCATCCTGTCAGCAACATGAAAGCAAGCAATACGAAAAATTTTGCGACCATTTTATTGGTATTATATGTTTCCAAAGTGAACACAGCGCTATATGATACAGTAAATAATTTTCCGGGCAGAAATAACCATGGGTAATTCCAACGAGCTGAAGAGTATAGATCTCAAAAACATGGGTCTCAAAACAACGTTGCCAAGACTCAAAATATTGAATTTATTTGAGCAAAGCAGTGTGCGTCACTTGTCTGCTGAAGATGTTTATAAAGAGCTCATTAATGAAGGCGAAGATATCGGATTGGCTACCGTTTACCGTGTTTTAACACAGTTTGAACAAGCTGGATTGCTGGAACGTCATCACTTTGAAAGCGGTAAAGCTGTATTTGAACTGAAAGGTGATGGCCATCACGATCATCTGGTTTGTTTGCAATGCGGCCGTGTGGAAGAATTCTACGATCCGGAAATCGAGAAACGCCAGACAGCCATCGCCAAAGACCGGGGTTTTGTTCTGCAAGAGCACTCGTTGTCGCTTTATGCCGATTGCATCAAGCCCAATTGCCCGCATCGAAAATAATAACATGCCATTGCTTGCCAGATATTTTTCAATCAAACCGGCCCCGGCACCTGGCACATATTGCCAGCGGATATGTGCGGGTATCATGGTATCCGCTGTTCTGACGTTCACACACACTGTTCAGGCCGATAATGGTTACTTTGGCGAGTGCATTGCCAGAATGAAATCACAGGCAATGGCGGAAGGTATTTCCGATAAGACAGTCAATCAAGTGCTGAGTAAAGCCAGGCACATACCACGTGTCATTGAACTGGATCGGCGTCAGCCTGAATTTACTCAGACATTTGCGAATTACTTTAACACACGCATCAACGATGAACGTATTCAACGCGGCCGGGAATTGTTCGTCAAACACCGCGCATTATTGAATCAGATTCAACAGGAAACAGGTATTCCGGCTCAATATCTGGTTTCATTCTGGGGATTGGAAACCAATTATGGCGGTTATTTTGGCGAATGGTCAGTAACCGATTCGCTGGCCACGCTTGCGTGCGATCCGCGTCGCAGCACCTTTTTTACCCAGGAATTGCTCAATGCCATGCGCATACTCGACGCAGGCGATATTTCTCCGGAACGCATGATCGGTTCTTGGGCGGGTGCGATGGGCCATATGCAATTCATGCCGTCAACCTTTTTGCGTTACGCCAAAGATATGGATGGTGACGGACGTCGTGATCTGTGGGGCAGTATTCCGGATGCAATGGGATCCGCGGCCAATTTTCTGCGGCAACTGGGTTGGATCCCCGGATTGGATTGGGGGCAAGAAGTCCGGCTGCCGTCATTCTTTGATTATTCACTGGCAGGACGGGATCATATGTTGACTTTAACGGAGTGGGCAAAGCTCGGTGTTATTGCAGCCTCCGGAGCATCATTGGTGCCATCCGAACAAAAAGCCGCTTTGCTTGTTCCTTCCGGTTATCAAGGACCTGCTTTTCTGGTTACCAGGAATTTTCAGATCATTATGCGCTGGAACCGTTCTGAATTTTACGCTTTATCAGTTGGACACCTGGCAGATCGTATTGCGGGCGCCACGACATTACACCGCGCACCGCCGCCCGATACAGCAAAAATAACACGTGAACAAGTACGTCAGTTGCAGATGGATTTGTTCACGCTGGGTTTCGATGCCGGAGAAGCGGATGGTGTGTTGGGTTCTGTTACCCGTCAGGCTATCAGCCGTTTTCAAAAGAATACGCAACGTATCGCCGATGGTCATCTGGATACAGCATTGTTGGTTGCGGTCCGTGAGGCCGCCAGTAACGGATCCAGTACGGTGGTGGATTAGCGGGTGTTTCTGATTTAAGCCAGCAGATGCTTGATCGCTTGTTGTTCAGTGATCAGTTCCTGATAGCTTTTCTGCATTCTTTCTTTATCCGGTTCACTGAGCTCCAGACTTTGGACAATTTTATACCTGCCGTTCCGACAGGTTACGGGAAAACTGTAGATAACACCGCTTGGTATGCCGTAGCAACCATTCGAGGGTACCCCCATCGA
>CAZDYN010000074.1:0-8691 GCA_964509635.1 uncultured Nitrosomonas sp.
AATCAATAGCAGTGCAAGCTGACTTTGCGTATTGCCGGCAGTGGTCAGCATGATATCAAGCAATTGTTCCCCAGCGCGCCGATTAAACAACTGCGTGAGCACATCATGTTGCGATTCAAACAGAATCCGCTCCATCTCAAATGTTCGTTCCGTGACATCGACAACCAGCCCTTCTATTAAAATTTCCCCTTCATCATTTTTGACTGTCGAAAATAAACAATGCAGCCAGCGCTCCCCGCCGTTTGATAATGCGCTCAATCGCAGATCGCACGCGGCCTGCTTACCGGTTTCCAAAACTTCCTGCAATGTATTGCGCACAACGGCAGGATCATAAAACAAATCCGGCAAATAAGTATTTTGCTTGCCCGCCCGCCTTTCTTCCAAAGCAATACCGGCAATATCCTTAAATGCCTGATTGACCGAATCTAAATAAAATTGCCTATCCAATAGAAATATACCTGCGCTCGCCCGTTCAAAAATCAGACGAAAATGTTTTTCCAGATTTTCAATCCGGTTACGCAAATATTGTTCCTGTTTTATGGTTTCCCGCGTAGATTCCAGCAATCTATTAATATCATCGACCAGATTGCCAATCTCATCATTTTCATGCCCTTTCGGGCAATTAAGGTTATTATTATCACCCGGGGTAATGCGGTGAAGATTGGCCGCAATGGACTGAATGGGATAGGTTAATACTCGCAGCGCCATGACCAGAACGAGGATTGCAATCACCCCTATCTGAGTAATCAGAACGAGCATCTGTTTAAATGCCGACTTCAGCACGCGCGCATCCAGCAAATCCTCGTTTAACTGAATACGCACTTCTCCTACCTGCTCTGCGGCAGCAAAAGGTGCATACAGCGGAAAGCTTAACGCTTCAATCTCACTATCCAACCGGTTTTTCGATGCAACCGTCATGCCATTTTTGCTCGACAGCAGGGATCCCGAAACAATGTCATTTCCTGACAAGCTTTCAACCACTTCATTGGCAAGATCTTCACTATCCAGATAAGCAGCAATCTCGGCAGTGCGCTGGATAGTAGAAAATAACTGTGCCAGCGCTTTTTTCATCGCTTCATGCTCGACCGATTGCGTGTAGAAATAAGAAATCGTGGACGCGATCAAGGCAAAAACAATCGCACTTAATGTCACGATACGGGAAACGCGCAAATGCAGTTTATTATTCATCGATCGTCATTTTAAAAACCACACTGACGCGATCATCGAGATCCTTGTCATCAATATAACCAATCGCATTCAGGTTTTCTGCAAGAATATTCATGATACTCATATTATCAGATACTTGTTTTGGCGGAGCAGCACGCCCTGTAAATAATAATCTGGCCCAGTAAGCGTTCACCGATGCAACTGATTTACCCGTCAAATGCTGGTAAAAGGCAGCCCTGATTTCTGAATCCGGCGGCTGATCATATGGCACGACCCTGCCGCCATTCGTAACGGCTTGTATGCGTCCCATATAAATATCAATGACCTGCTGCTGGGTTAATTCAGTTAGTCCGCTGGCTGAATTTACCACGACAACAATATCCGCCCGCGCTTGAGCGCATATCAGCAGCATCTGAATGACCGCCACGATCAGGTATCTCATCATTTGAATATGAAATTGAGATTCATGCTGAATGTGTCTAACGTAATGTTCTTATCCAGCGGTTCCTTAAGTATCAATAATCCGCCACCATGCTTTCTTACCCACGTGTGATCCCATTGCGCTTTTAATGCTGTTTGGGGATTCAAATCCCAGCGCACCCCCAGAGAAAATGAATTTTGATCAATCAGCGTTGCATTCAAGGCATTCCGTGTTCCGGTTTGCAACCGGTTTAACCAATCGGGATTGGCCGGATTGGCATCAATATGCAGCGGATTATCCAGTGACTTGGCATAAGCACCCACGCTGTATAATGTGACGGGCCCGATCCGCCGGCCTGCGCTCAAATAGCCGTTTGTCATATTGACACTGGGCCAATTGGAATCCAGCCAGGAAAATTCCGATTGAATCAGCCAGGCATTTTTATCGTAGGTAACACCTGCGGCGTAATAACTGCTGAGCTTGCCTTCCGCGGAAATATGATCCGACAACGCGGCCGCTTGCGGCCATAAAGTTTGAGGAACTTGATTCAACGCGCCCAGCAACTGCTTAAACTGTTGATTGCGTGTTGAGTGAATTTCAGTTCTGACATAAGTCAGGCGGAATTTCCAGTGATCTGTTTCCAGCGAGGCATTCGCGCCAAAAAAGGGCCGTGTTCTTAAGCTGAAATCACCCCGGCTCACGGTCACATCCGATCCTGATTGACCGCCATACACTTTAAATTCCAGAAAACCGGGCTTTATGCGATGTGAATATTTCACATCGAATCCATCAAAATGGGTCAATGAAATTGGCGTATAAAATTCAACCACCGGATGAGTCCAAAGATAGGCAAACCCGACATTTCTATATTCGGAAAGCATGTACAAATCCGTTCCCATCCGGCCTGCGCGAATGACCGTGCCCGGTGTTAACTGATAGCGCAAAAAAGCCCAATCGAGAATATTGAACATATCCTGCTTGGTTCTTTCTTTGGCAACCGCTTGAATTGTAGCGCTTAAATTCGGCAGCAGATCGGCGTCCAGTTGCAAACCGAGAACAGATGCGGAAAATACGGAAACTCCGCCAAATTGACCTTCATGGCTGAGTTCTTTGTGATGACCGAATTGTTTTTTCCCCGCCGAAGTAACATCCAGTGTGCCAAATCCGCTGAGCCGGAAGCGCGGACCACTCGAATCCTGTGCATTAGCTTGGGGAATACAGAATAAAATTACCGGATAAATCAACAAACACAGGAATAGCTTTCGCATCACACAAATAACTTCTTCATTTTTATTAAGAAAATAAACTTAATTTTACTCAATTTAATGGTAATACGAATCCTGGCAAAGATAAGGTGGAAAAAGCCGGCAAAACTGCGCTTATTCCATTTAACAGGCCGGGTAATTCGCGCGGATAAAAATACCGCGCCAGCAAACTGAAGTGGAAAACGGTGAGCCGGAAAGCGCGGAAACCATTACGGAACATTCACGCATCGAGTTAATGGCGTGTAAAATGAAATCAGATGGTGGGGAAAAACAGTGGAGGAATAAGGACATGTTGCGGTATATCCTGGAACACGCAAAATTATTCTCTTTTTTAATAGGCGCTTACATGATGCGTACAGTCTTTTTATTGCTCCTGTTGACTATATCCATTCCGGTGTGGGCTGACAGGGTTGCGGAAATACGTCAGCTGGAAAAAGCATTAGCCCGCATTCAACAGGAATCCCAATCGGCTTATCAGCAGTTTTTGATGATTCAGGAATTGCGCCGCAACGAAATGTCGGAAGCACCCGTAACAGCACAGCCGAATCCGCCGTCAAAAAGCATACCGATTCCCAAATACGAGGAACTGATTCAGCTTAAACAGGAAAAACAGGATCGGATTGAAAAGTATACGGCTGATTTAGATCGCCTTCACGCGCGTTATCGCGAACTGGAAGATGAAAAACAGGCGATCTTTGAACAGATTAATTCTTTGGAGCAAAAGACGGAAGAATAATTACTTGTTATTTATTTTAACGCGAATTTATGAAATATTCGGGTTAACTCGGCTCCTGGCTTTGATTCTTCCATTTGTCATAACAATCAAGACTACAGTAATACACGACATAATCCGTCGCTTCCTCACTTTTTGCCTCGGATACCGGTATTTCCTTTAAACAGACCTTGCAAGCAACCATTTCCGGCTCAAGCGGTTTTTTTTGTTCGCTCATTTTATCCCCTTCTCAAAATTACTTTTAATATTGCAAGGTTACAGGCATAAAGGATTGCTGCTTATTTGCCTTCAAAATTCTTATACCAGATATCATAAATTTCGTCCGACCATAAAGACTTTATCCAGACGATCACATCATCGACCTGCTGCCCGGTCAGCTTGCCCTCCCACGCCGGCATGGAGCCTATTTCCGGTGGTGTTCCTTGCAGTATGGTTTTCTTCAAAACCGCTGTCGAATGGTGCCAGGCATGCGCTGAACTGTCCAATGGCGGCGGCGGATACTTTCCATCCGCATTGGGTTTACGCCATTCGGGCGTCGCCTCGCCATTAGGTCCATGACAGCCGATGCAGTTTGCGGCATAAACACTTTCACCGCGTTTGACTTGCGCCGGATCGAAATTCCGTTTCACCAGGCCGGTTTTACTATCGATCTGATGTTGCCCGGACACTGTGCCGGGCGGCACAGAGCCGCCACAGGCAACCAGCAGTAGCGCAATGCCGCCGAGCAGAAAATCACGTATCATCATGAAAAAGGGCAATGGCTACTTTAAGCGCATGACGGAACTGCTTTTCTCCGGTTCCGGATTTGCCGGTTCCGGGTGCATCACTTTCTTGGCATACGGATCGTAACGGTTATAAATGGTTGTATCCTTGCGTTCCTGATCACGTTCCTTGATCAGCAAAACATTATAAGGGTCGCTGCGAGCGCCTTCCATACCCGGCGTTCCGTGCGGCATGTCGGGCACAGCCAGCCCGACAGCCTTGGGTTTTTCCTTCAGCAGGCGAAGAATGTCCGGCGCCGGCACATGCCCCTCAATGGCATAACCATTAACCAAAGCCGTATGGCACGAACCCAATGTATTTGAAATACCCGATTTTTTTCTTATTTCTTTATTGCCGACATCATGCGTATTGACAGTAAAACCATGATCTCGCATGTGATCGACCCATTTAGCGCAACATCCGCAAGTCGGACTTTTATACACTTCGACTGTCGCCGTGGCGGCTGCTTGCGACGCAATACTTAACAAACTGACCGTCAACATTGATCCGGCTAACAGGGTACTTACACGTTTTTTCATTTCTTCTCCACAGTTATTTTTCCGCGCATCTTCTTAAAATGACCGGGCAACGGGCAGGCAAAATCAATCACGCCCACACCGGTAAATTGCCAGATTAATTCCTTTTGCTCGCCCGGTTCAAGTTGTACCAGATGGGCTTCAGAATGCTTCTTTTCAGGATACATACGCCGCATATTGGCAACTTTTTTCAAATCCGCCATCGAACCAATCAGCATTTCATGCTTTCTATTGCCGCCGTTTTTGATCAC
This sequence comes from uncultured Nitrosomonas sp., assembly GCA_964509635.1. GTDB lineage: Bacteria > Pseudomonadota > Gammaproteobacteria > Burkholderiales > Nitrosomonadaceae > Nitrosomonas. The sequence continues at coordinate 5,136 of CAZDYN010000074.1, forward strand.
AAACAGGATCGTCTCGCCTTCACTCACCGTGACTTCTGACGGCAAAAACATATTGTCCACCTGCGTCAGCTTGACAATACGCGAAACCTTATCTGCATCACCCGGTCTGCCAATATCAATGCCGATATTGGAATGGTTGGCACTCGGGTAGCTATTGGTTGAAAACAAGACCAGTACTACAAATGGTATAATCCCGTTCATAGAATTCTCCTGAAAAATAATTCCCGAACCCGCTTAACCATCTTGCTTAGAATCCGGCTATGCTAAATTGTTCCAATTCATTTGTCTAATATTCTGCCACAAGATCCATACCGTTTTCCCTGTAAAAAATGATCCTTTTCTTCTTCCGGAATCGCAGAAAGCATGCAAAAAAAACAACAATATAATGTCAACAAGCTGCAAAAACGCTTACGGCGGCTGGTAGGCACCGCAATCGCCGATTTCAACATGATCGAAGCCGGCGACCGGATCATGGTGTGCTTATCCGGAGGCAAGGACAGTTATGCTTTGCTGGACATTCTGCGCAATTTGCAAGCGCATGCCCCGCTGGAATTTGAATTGGTTGCGGTGAATCTGGATCAAAAGCAACCGGGTTTTCCCGAACAAGTATTACCCGGCTATCTGACAAAAACCGGCATGCCCTTCCGCATCGTCGAACAGGATACCTACAGTGTCGTGAAACGGGTCATTGCAGAAGGAAAAACCACGTGCAGTCTTTGCTCGCGCCTGCGTCGCGGCGTGCTCTACCGGGTCGCCGGTGAACTGGGCGCGACCAAAATCGCGCTGGGCCATCACCGTGACGATATCCTTGAGACCCTGTTTCTGAATATGTTTTACGGCGGCAAGCTTAAAGCCATGCCGCCCAAACTGGTCAGCGACGACGGCAAGCACATCGTTATCCGGCCGCTGGCTTACTGCAAGGAAAAGGACTTGGCGGCCTATGCCGAGATCGCGGATTTTCCGATTATTCCGTGTAACTTGTGCGGATCGCAGCCAAATTTGCAGCGTCAGGTTATTAAAGAAATGATGCAGCAATGGGACAAAAAATTTCCCGGCCGGCTGGAAACCATGTTCCGTTCCCTGCAAAACGTGCAACTGTCACATCTGGCCGACACTTCCCGCTACGATTTCTTCAATCTGAAAACGCAGGATCAACCATTCATGGATGGCGACACGGCATTCGACGAAGAAACATTCGAGCCCAACATCGAAGAAATGCTCCTTTCCGATAGGTATGAAGCAGAGGACGGGCAGTTAGCGTAAAAATAATCAGCAGCGGTTTCCATGCGTATCAGGCGGCACCCATTTAAAGGTCATGGCAACCAAACCGGCAAACAGGACATAAACGGCTGTCAGCGCGCCTTCCGGCACGTCGTAAAATATAATCTGGTGCAACCAGTATTGAATAAAGCTGCTGTCGGTTTCCGCCTGGCGCAAGGTATTTTCCCAGACCGTTAACGGACACGCGACGCCCATCAAGGATTCCGCCACGACCAGCACAATCGCGGTCAGGTGCGAATAACGGAACCAGCGGTTGCGGACAAACGCCAGCTTAAACCATGCACCCAGCCAGATGACCGGCAGACTTCCGGCAACAAACAAGACATAAAGAAAATGAATGATCAGTATGGTGTCAGCTGGCTGCATAAATCAAGCGGATGCCATCAACCGGGCTGCGCTGCCTGCCCGGTCTGCGGTTGTTCCTTTAACAGCGGAATCACCAGCTTTTCCAGTTTTTTCAGACTGACACGGCCTACGTAGGTTTCGACGATTTCACCGGAACGGTTAATTACCACGGTATAGGGCAATACCGACATCCGATTGCCTGCCGCCTGAGCCACTGACCACGTATTCAAACTGCCGACCAGCACGGGATAATTAATGCCAAAATCCTGACTGAACATTTTCACTTTATCCGCCTGATCAATCGCAATGCCGATAAACACCAGCCCCTGATCGCGGAATTTTTCCTGCGTTTCAATAAACTCGGGGATTTCCTCTTGGCACGGCGTGCACCAGGTAGCCCAGAAATTCACCACCATCACTTTCCCGAGCCACTGCGAAACGGCCTGATTTTCACCGTGGATATCCGGCAAATTTGCCGCGAGAATCGCTGTTGCGCCTTGCTGGCTTTCTTCGCTGGATAATTCGACCTGATAAACCTCGGTCATCAGGGAGCGCACGAACGAACCCGCTCCCAATGCAATCGCAGCCACACAACTATACAAAAGAATCTGTTTTAATTTTGACATCGTTACATCCTGAGATAATTTTTTAACTTGCGGTGACTCGCTGTCCGGCTGAAACGCATGCCTATATCAGAACGGCATTCAGCACGGTCAGGAAATCATTTTTATTGAGAAAGCCGATAATTTTGATATCGGGAATGTCATTGCCCTGACGATCGATAAACAAAATACCCGGCGGCCCGAACAGCTTGAACCGCTTCAGTAAAGCCGCGTCATCGGCGGTGCCCTCGGTCACATCAATTTGCAGCAAGACGGTATCCTGCAAACGCGATTGCACCTGGGCATCGGACAGCGTGAAACGCTCCATTTCTTTGCAGGAAACACACCAGTCCGCATAGAACTTGACCATGACGTATTTATCCTTGGATTGGCGAATCTGTTCATCCAGTTCCGCAACCGTTTTGACCCGCTGAAAAGGTAATGATGCATAAGCGGAAGCGGAAGCGGCGGCTTCGCCGTTAAACGTGGTACTCCCGCCAGCCAAACTCAGCTTTGAAAGCGGCTGCAAAACATCGCGGCCGCCCGATAAAACACCGATCAACAAGGCCACACCGGTCAGCAATGCAATCACGCCGATACCTTTGAGGAATTTCTGCAAACCCGAGGCTCTTTCCGGCAGCGGATCAATCGCATGCAGGTAAATGGCGGAGATGATCAGCAAGGCCGCCCATAGCAGCATGTGCACCACGTCGTCAATGACCGGAGAAATCAGCCAGATGGCCACACCCAGCAGCAACACGCCGAAAAACCGCTTGATCGACTCCATCCATGCACCGGCTTTCGGCAGCAGCGCACCGGCTGACGCGCCCAGTAACAACAGCGGCACACCCATGCCCAGCGCCATCATGAACAGCGCCGATCCGCCCAAAACGACATCGCGGGTCTGGCTGATGTACAGCAAGGCGCCCGCCAATGGCGCCGCCACACACGGTCCGACAATCAATGCCGACAACGCGCCCATGCCGAACACGCCGGTCAAATGCCCGCCTTTCAATTGCCCGGCTTCCTCGGATAATTTGGTTTGCAGCGCACCGGGCAGTTGCAGCTCGTAAAAACCGAACATGGAAAAGGACAGCAGCACAAATATCACCGCAAACGTGCCCAGCACCCAGGCGTTTTGCAACGCCGCGGACAGCATCGCGCCCGACAGTCCGGCCGCCACACCGGCGATGGCATAGGTGATCGCCATGCCCAGCACATACGCCAGCGCCAGGATAAAGCCATGACCCCTGGTCACATGCTTGCCGCGCTGGGCAATGATCCCAGACAAAATCGGAAACATCGGAAACACGCACGGGGTAAATGCA
>CAZDYN010000075.1:0-8637 GCA_964509635.1 uncultured Nitrosomonas sp.
TCATTCATTTCGCTCTTATCGTCGAAGCACTTAGGTAGTGTTAACAGGACCTAGTGTAGTGTATCGCAAATACCAATACATTAAATAACATTATGTATCACTATTTGGTGCTGATATATATTCAATATAAATAGACACTTAATGCATGTGTTATAAGAAATATATTGATCTCATTAAGTAAAGGCATTTAAGAGACACTACACTAGCAGTTTGCGATTGTTAAACTAATCCACCCATTCCAGCGTGGCAAATTCCACTTCTTCGATGCAACCGATCTTATCACCGCCCATTGCGATTCATACTCTTTCCGCTGCTTAAACACCAGGCGAACTGCTCGTGCTTCCGGTGAATAACTGATTTGATTTTTCATCTCTTCCTCCTCTCAAATCACTTTATCTCCGGAAAATACATCATTTAAGCGATGATTTTTCACGCAGCCATGCTTCTAATTCCAAAGCTGGTACGGGTTTATGAAACAGGAATCCTTGGTAATAATCACAACCATGCTGCCGCAGGAAAGCCAATTGTGTTTCAGATTCCACGCCTTCAGCGAGTACACTTAGCTTCAGACCGCGTGCCATGGCAATTATTGTCGCGGCGATTTCGCGATCATCGTGATCATGCTTCAGGCCGCGCACGAAACTCTGGTCGATCTTCAGCGTGTCGATGGGGAAGCGCTTCAAATAAGTCAGTGAGGAGTAGCCTGTGCCGAAATCATCAATTGCCAGATGGACGCCAAGTGCTTTCAAAGTTTTCAGTGTGTTGATAGACTGCTCCGCATGCTCCATAAACATGCTCTCAGTTAATTCCAGTTCCAGGCAAGCTGCCGGAAACTGCGTTTCTGCCAGCACTTGTTGCGTCAATTCAACCAGACCTCCCGATTGAAATTGCCGAACAGAGAGATTCACTGCCATTACCAAAGGCGGTAGTCCGGCGTCTATCCAGGCACGCCCCTGAGCACAAGCAGTACGTAACACCCATTCGCCGAGCGGCACAATAAGACCGGTTTCTTCGGCGATGGGAATAAATTTTCCTGGCGGCACTATGGTTCCATCCGGTGGCTGCCAGCGTACTAATGCTTCAACCCCCACCGCCCGGCCACTTCGGGCGTCGATCAGAGGCTGATAATAGAGAATGAATTCCTCTGCAATAAGTGCCTGGCGCAATTTTGTCTCCAGCACCAGGCGCTCATTTGCAGCAATACTCAAGGCTTCGGTATGGTAACGATAAGTATTGCGTCCTTCTTGCTTGGCCAGATACATCGCCATATCAGCATGCTGGATGAGCTCGGTAACATTATTCGCATCATCTGGAAAAAGGCTAATGCCAATGCTGGCATTAATAAAGATTTCGTGACCACTCGGCAAAGTGAACGGCATGGTGAGGAGACCAATCAGATCTTGTGCTAAGGTAGCAGGCTCCCTGGGTTCTTTGATGTCTTCAAGCACCAGCAAATACTCATCGCCACCTAAACGTGCGAATGTATCTTCCTCACGAAGTCGTTTCTTCAGACGAGAAGCCAACATAATCAATAGCTCATCACCGGCGGGATGACCAAGACTATCATTGACATTCTTGAAGCGATCCAGATCGAGATAAAGCGCTGCAACCCGATGGTGATGTCGTTGCGCCCTCTCAATGGCATGATGCAAACGTAACTGTGCTAATAGGCGGTTCGGCAATCCGGTTAATGGATCATAGTGCGCAAGCTGCGTTAAACGCGCCTCAGATTGCTTGATTTGAGTTATGTCGGTAAATACTCCCACATAGTTGCAAGGTTTATTTCTATCATTTCTTACTGTACTGATTGTCAGCCATTGGGGGTAGATTTCACCATTTTTGCGACGATTCCACATTTCTCCGCTCCAATAACCTACTTTGATGAGGTCAGCCCACATGGCTTGATAAAATGACTCATCGTGGCGCCCTGATCGGATGATCTTGGGGTTTTTCCCAAGTGCTTCAATCTCGCTATAACCGGTTATTTCCGTATAAGCACGGTTGACTGCCAGAATACAGGGCTCCAGATCGGTAATAACCACACCTTCTCGAGTGGATTCAAATACCGCGGCGGCTTGCTTTAATTTCTCTGCTGCAAATACTTTTTGCACAGCAAGTGCCGTAATGGAAGCAAATTCATTAATCAGCGCCAGGTCGGCATGCTCCGGCTCGCGAGGCGTGCGGTGGTAAATGGCAAAGGTTCCTAACACTTCGCCAGCTTCATTTTTTAAGGGCATTGACCAGCATGCGTGAAGATTGGCTTTACGCGTTAATTCCAGATAAGGCTGCCAGTAAGGGTGCTGATCAATATTGGAAACAATAACCGGCTCACCTCGCCAGGCGGATGTGCCGCAGGAACCCACCCCATCACCGATTCTTAGCTGATTGATGGCTGCATTGTAATCATCTGGCAGGCTTGGCGCTACACCGTGCCCAAGACGTCCAGTGTGCACATCCAGCAACAGGATGGAAACAAGCATATCCGGGTTGATCGTTTCCAGGCGCTGTGCAATATCATTCAGGATTACCGGCAGTGGATGGTTTGTAACTATTAGATCCAATGCAGATTGGCGTGCCTGCCGGACTATTTCAGCTTGTTTGCGCTCACTGATATCCAGCCACGCCCCCACAATTTCCACAGGCTGGCCATTACTGCCTCGAATCAGTCGCAGCTCATCGAGAATCCAGATAGTTCTTCCACTGCGATGGAAGAACCGGTAATCATGCGTCAATTGACCTTCTACAAGCAAAACAGATTGACGCGCTAATGCCGCTTCGCGATCATTTGGATGCAAATGTGTGCGCCACCAATCCGGAACCAGTGCTTCCTCTGGTGTATAACCAAACAATCGCTCAATATTTTTGCTAACCCAAATAGGTTGCGGCACTTGGTTCACAAAACGAAGGTTGTATAAAATTGTTGGACTGGCAGCCAGCAAATGAGAGAGACGCAAACTGGCTTTCTTCAAGCTGATCCGCTCGCGCGTCAATTCAGCCTGACGCTGCACTTTTTCCAGGGTAGCGGGGATTTCAAAGAGATAACCTTCATGTTTGGACAAATAATCATCCACACCCAAATGCAATGCGCGCGCAGCCACCATTTCACTGCCCTGGCCGGTGATTAGCACGACAGGAATATCCATTTTGCGTTCATTTCGCAGTAATTTAACGAACTCCAGACCGTCCATCCCCGGCAAGCGATAATCGATCAGCAGTATATCGAATTCGATAGTTTTTTCGGTCGGGCCGCTCGGTAAAAGCGCGAGGGCATCTTCGGTGCTGGTTGCCGTCGTCAGATGAATATGAGGGGCGTGCATTGCCAAATGGCGATGCATCAGATCAATATCGAATTTGTTATGTTCGATATACAACACATGCACGGTCGATTGTCTGCGTTTTGCGCTACTGCGAGAACGCGCAAGCGCATCGCGCAGAATGCGTGGTAACCTCACCAAATAATCATCTTGTTTGATCAGATAATCGTCGGCACTGGCTTTCAGCGCTGCAACAGCAGAATCCTGATCACCTGATCCGGTAAGAATGACGACTGCCAATGGTAATCTCCGCTCTCTTACGCTCGCTAGCGCTTCCAGACCCGAACCATCCGGCAAGGTTAAATCGGTCAGTAGTACGTCATATGCATTGGGCGCAAAAAGGCATTCCAGCCCTTCCGCCAAAGATGATGCCACGTTGAGTTCAATATCGGGTGCGGTTCGTGCCAAGGTACGCCGGGTTAGATCAGCATCGCTGGCGCAATCTTCAATATAGAGAACACGCATTGTGTGTGTCATTTAGGCAGTTCGTTTAGTACGCACCAGTAGAGCTCTATTTGCTGCGCGACATCCATGAAATTATCGAAATCGACTGGCTTGACAATATAGGAATTGACGCCCAGATCGTAGGCAGCGTGAATGTCGCGATCTTCCTTGGAGGTGGTCAGAACAACGACTGGAATACGGCGAAATACTGCGTGAGCCTTCAATGTTTGCAGCACGGTAAGGCCATCGATTCGCGGAATATTGAGGTCTAATAAAATAACAACCGGTTGAGTTTCCCCTGCTTCCCAGCGCGGTATCCATGCCAGCGCTTCCTCACCATCCCGCGCCACCAGCACCGGATTGGCTAGCTTGCGGCGCTGAAAAGCCCGCAAGGTCAGATCAACATCGAACGGACTATCTTCGATTAAGAGAATCGGTGGGTAGGTATTCATCATTATTTACTCCTGCGCGGCCTCAGGTTTCCTGCACTGAAGGCAACTCCAGATAAAAAGTCGCGCCTTCGCCCGGCGCGCTCTGCGCCGAGACCCGGCCCCCCATCCGCTCCATGGCCTTCTTGACCAAGGTCAAGCCAATACCTGTCCCCGGATAATCTTCTAACCGGTGCAGACGTTCGAAAATCTCGAATATACGCTGATTATACTTCATATCAAAACCGATGCCATTGTCTCGGACCCACAGCGTGACATGATGGCCCTCCTGAGAGGCACCGAACTCAATGCGTGGATGGGGTGAGTGTTTACTGAATTTAATCGCATTCTCCAGCAAATTACGAAGCACCAGAGCCAAGCCTTCACGATCGCCATGCACCCTGAATGGGGGCAAATGGGTGGCGATCTCGATGTGATGGGAAGTGATATCTTTATCGCATTCCATTAGCACTTGTTGAACCAATGTAGTCAGATCCAGTACATTGGATTCCAGCTTGCGCCGCTCCATGCGCGAATAGGCCAGCAGATCATTGATTAGATCATTCATCCGCGTTACCCCGGCACGAATGTTACTGATAAACAGACGCCCCTCCTCATCCAAGCAATCGTTATAACTTTCCTCCAGAAGGCGGCTGTATCCTTCAACACCGCGTAGCGGAGCCTTCAGATCGTGGGACACGGAATAAACAAAGCTCTCCAGCGACTGGTTAAGTACGTTCAGTTCCGCAGTCCGCTCCGCAATGCGTTTCTCCAGATTGGCATTGAGCTGATGAAGCGCTTCCTCGGCTTCTTTCTGCGGCGTGATATCTTCGGTGAAAATGACGATGCCGCCAATTGCGCCGCTAACCTGGTACCAGGGCCGAACTTCCCAGCAAAGCCATTGCATACTTCCATCGGCACGCTTGTAGCAGTCCTCGTCGGCACGCACAACTTCTCCCGCTAAGCATTGGCGGTGAATGGCTTTCCATTCATCACGAATATCCGGAAGAATATCGTAATGACATAATCCCAGCAGATCACGATCTCCCAGCAGATAATCATCACGCCAGCGCTGGCTAAGCGCGAGATAGCACATCTCTCGATCGAACATTGCGAGCGAAGCGGGTGCGTATTCAATAAACAGCCGGAGTTGCTCTTTGCTTTCTCGCAGCGCCACTTCAGCCAGTTTGCGCTCAGTGATATCTTGCACCGTGCCATGTAATGCCATAATCCGATCCGCGGCGTCGCGTATCACTTCACCCCGGGCAATAATCCAGCGATGCTCTCCATCTGATCGCACAACTTCAGCGTCGCGCTGGTAAGCAAGCCCTTGAGTCAGACATTTCTCCACATCTGTAGCAAGATTAGCCCAACTCTCTGGCGTGAAATACTGTGAAACTTCCTGATAGCTTGCTGGCGGCAAATCTAAATCGCGGCCGTAGATACGATAAATTTCTTCAGACCAAGTGTGGCTGTTCGTACTGACATCCCATTTCCAGTGACCCAGATTAGCGATGCGTTTGGCTTCCCGCAAGTTTACCTCAGTCTCTTTGCGCGCTTGAATAGCTTCAATGATGGTAATGAAATAATCCGGTGATTGATCAGGCTTCCTGACCAGTGAAGCGGTTAGATTGACCCAGACCACGCTACTATCTTTGCAAAGATAGCGTTTTTCCATCGAATACGTGGTTATTTCACCTGCCAGCGCCTTCCTGACATAATCCAGATCGGCGTTGAGATCATCTGCATGGGTGATATCTTGAAAGGAAAGTGCTATCAACTCATCATGGCTATAACCCACGATCTCGCACAATTTGTTATTGACGCGGAGCCAGCGCCCTTCAGGTGAGACGATCGCCATACCAACCGCAGCCTGTTCAAAAGTAGCTTGGAAACGAGCTTCGCTTTCCCGGAGTTGCTCTTTCATGCGCTGACGCTCAGTCACTCGCTTACCTACCCGTGCCAACAGCTCTCCCACGGCAAAGGGTTTGCTGAGAAAATCCTGCACCCCCATTTTGAATAGCCTGACGCAAAGCGCATCGTCCGCCTTGGCAGTTAGCATAACGATGGGCACATCGATCAGATGCGGCCACTGGCGCAATTCCTGCACCATTTGCTCGCCATCCATCACTGGCATCATGAGATCGGAGAGAATCAAATCCGGAGAAATTAGCAGCGCCTGTTCCAGCCCTTGTGCGCCATTGAAGGCGCAGACCACGCGATAATACGGCCGCAGCGTCTCTGCAATAAAGTGATTCATATCAACGTTATCTTCCACCACCAACACTAATGGCAACTCATTAGCGGATACCAACGCAGTCGTGAGTACCACCGGTACATGAGGCTGGAGTTCTTCTACTGCCTCATGCAGAATGATCGCATCCAGCGAGGCGGGCGTGTCTCGAAACGGTGCATTTGCGGGCGCCTTGCGTGGCAGGTTGATTTTGAATAGCGCTCCGCCACCCGGAGATTCCTCGAGAATAATCTTGCCGCTCAGCAAGCCGACGAAATCCTTGACTATAGCCAATCCCAACCCGGTACCGCCGCGATGTCGATTGATACTGTTTTCAACCTGCGCAAAACGTTCAAATACACGCTCTCGCATATCCACCGGCACGCCGGGTCCATTATCCTGTATTTCGATCAGCGCCTGGTCTTCAGTTGTAGAAAGACGTACTGCGATACGTCCATCATCTTGGGTAAATTTGAATGCATTTGAAAGCAAATTGAGTAACACGCGCTGCAACTTCTCACCATCGCTTTCGATTACCAGCGTCTTAGGGGAAATCATTTCAAAAGCAATGTGGCGATTCAGCGCTAATGACTCAAAGTGACTCGCCGTAATTCTCACCAACTTTGCCAAATCAAGCTGTTCCCAGAAAGTTTTGACACAACCCGCTTCCAGTTTTGCTGCGTCCAGCAAATCAGTGACATGGCGATAGAGAAGGCGTGCATTTCGCAGCATTAATTCAATTTCGCGCCGCTCTCTGGCTGATTCCTCGTCATTGGCGAGTTGACTCAAGCGTTTTTCCAATGGCGCGAGAATTAGCGTAATCGGTGTTCGTAGTTCATGACTGATGTTCGCGAAGAACTGTGATTTAAGCTGATCCAATTCAGTTAGGCGCTGATTAAGATGCGATAATTCTTCCATCGCTGCCTTCAATGCACGGTTAGCTGCTTTAACTTCTGCAGCGCGATGCATGATCTCTGCTTCCATGCGCTCGACACGGGCTTCCACCTTGCTCAGATGTGTTTTTTTAGCATGATTGGTTTGTTCTCGACTAATAACGAATTCAGTAACATCTTCCACATGATGAATGATGTAAATGACATGGCCTTGTGCATCGAGTACGGGTGTGTTGACCGGACTCCAATATTTAGGCACGAAGTTTTCACTGCCATCTCGTAGCGGAATATCGTATTTCTGTACACTCATGACATCCGCGTGCTTTGTGCTCAGAACATGATTTAGCGAAGTGAGTAAGTGATTCACGCTATCGGAAGCGAGATCGTTCGCATTGTCAGGGAAAATATCAAACAAACCACGGCCAACCATCGCTTCACTTCGGGTACCCGTAACTTCAAGATACTTATTATTCACGGCCACGATGGTAAATGTGCTGTCTGCGCGCAAGACCAGATAGGGATGTGGGCTGGTCTCAAATAGTTGCTGGTAGGGTGGAATTTCATGCATGGACATCTTCTCGATATTTGAAGAACAATCAGCCAGTATCAAGAAATGGGCTTTCCGCATTGCGCCCCCATTTCTGGTACTCAACAATATTAAACTAATTCAGGCCTTTGTTTTGAACAGTAAACCCATTTAGAGTGGCTTTTCACTCTGGAATGTGCGCGGACTGATTGAGCACTCAACAATTCGGGTTAATTGATATAAATCTCCGAGACATTCTCCATACATTTGATTCACACTTGCATTAGCAATTATAAATAACCAAAAAATCAGATGATCATGTGATGGAAAAAGTTTTCTTGGCGCTGCCTATTTCAATTCTGATAACGCTTTCAGGCTGTACAATTGAAAAACGAGATATACCTGTTACAACAGGATTCAACCGCTCATTTATGCTATGCGATCACTCTTGCCGGCAAACCCTGCAATAGAAAAGACTGGCCGCACTGGATACATGCGGATGGCGATTGCCGGAATACTAGGTCCGTTGATGTTTCAAAAATAGATGTTTAAAAAAACAATCATTTACAATCGCGCGGATAAATCGTAACTCACTGATGCGGCAAGTTTTTTTGTCAAAAACCAACAGACCCTAGGAAAAAAGAAAATATTTTTCCGATCTGCTTTGATGCGGGTTTTGATTGTTGTTTTTTGTACGCTAACCCCAGCATAACCCTGAACGCTTGTTCAAAGAGCATTATATTAATTATAGAGTCGGCCATTAAACAGTTCTATTTTTCATAGCAGAGAGAGGCGGAAT
>CAZDYN010000076.1:0-419 GCA_964509635.1 uncultured Nitrosomonas sp.
GTCTGTCAGTATATTTCACTCGATCCGGTGCTTGCGGCAAAATTATTGCGGACAGCTAACACGCCGCTGTACAAATCACGCCGGGTTGCATCAAATATCCGCCAGGCTGTGAGTATTCTTGGCACACATACGGTTCTTGTGGTTGCGCTGTCTTTTTCATTAACCAGTTCATTAATGAAATCACCATTACCCAAACAAAGCGCTGCTTTTGACAATAGTATTTTTTGGCGCCGGTCAATTACTTCCGCGCTTGCATGCCGCGCACTGGGAGAGAAACTTGAACTGAGTTTCCTGGACGATTTATTTTTAGCTGGATTGGTGCAGGAAATCGGCATTCTCGCCTTTTGGGTCATCATGCCTGAAGAATACAGCACGGTTTTCACATCGGCATCGAATCACGACAAGTTGCTTAAAACTGA
>CAZDYN010000076.1:429-8633 GCA_964509635.1 uncultured Nitrosomonas sp.
AACAACAGCCATGCGCATGTGCAAGCCGGGGATGACTGAACGGGAGATATTCGGAGCTGGCCATGATGAGCTCGGTTATGCATTGCTAAAGAAATGGCATATTCCGGATTACATCGCTTTATCCTGCATCAATAGCCATTGCCAGCCAGAGCCCAGATACCTGGGGCCGACATTGCAGTCATGCCTTGCCGTATCCCGTTATTTGGCTGATTATTTTTTGTATCCGCACGAAGCGGAGAAAATGCTGGCATTAAACGAAGCTGCACAAAACTGGCTGGGATTTGATACCAGTGCACTCATCGATGTCATTAAAATCATGGAAGTCGAGTTAGGTGCTGTTGAAGACTTATTTGAAATGACTATCCATCATCCATCGGAAGTCAATGGCATATTGGCTGAAGCCAAGGAATTGTTGTTGATACATAGCTTATCCAGGATGAAGGATTTGGAAGACAAGTCGCAACGTGACGGATTGACGGGTGCGTATAACCGGACTTACTTCGATGAGACATTGCGGCGCGAGTTTGATATGGCGGCACAATATAATTTGCCTTTGACCATTGCCATCATCGATCTTGATCACTTTAAAAATGTTAATGACACTTATGGGCATGTCGCGGGGGATTCACTGCTGGCGACCGTGGTCAAGACCGTTTTCGATCAGATTCGTCAGGATGACACATTGAGCCGCTATGGCGGAGAGGAATTTGCCCTGATTCTTCCGGGAACAACACTGATCGCATCAAGAAATCTCATCACACGTTTAAAAGATTCCATTGCAGCCATTGCGTACAAACTGGACGGTAGTAGTACAATTCACATTACCGCTTCAATCGGCGTTGCCGCATATCAGGAAGATTCCATCGATTTCCAGGATCCCAAGGATTTGATTAAAGCCGCGGATTCCGCGCTTTATGCCGCTAAACATGCAGGCCGTAATCAGATCATGGAATGGCATGCTTGATGAGTTTTTATAACCGGATTATTTTATATCTGAAAATATTGGTGATTCCATGAATTTGATCATCCAGGGGTTGGAGATTAATAACAGTGATTTGCGGGCTCTGGCAAAACTATCCCGGGCGGATGGAATTGAACGTATTAACGGTCAAGCCTTCCGCTTGACCAATGCCGTTCATTCCGAAGAGATACCCGGGTATTGCGCGCAAGCGGAGTTGGATTTTGCTTTCGTGAATCCTGATCTAAAGCTTGCGGATTTTAAGTTGATTGCAATGGATATGGATTCGACATTATTGGCGATTGAATCTATTGACGAGATTGCTGATATGCAGCATATCAAACCGCAGGTGGCAGCCATTACGCAGCAAACCATGCGAGGTGAAATAAGCTTTGAAGAAAGCCTGGCACGCCGCACATCGCTACTGCGAGGTTTGCATGAGGATGCCTTGCAGAAAGTCTATGATGAACGCGTCGTACTGAGTCCCGGTGCCGGGAGAATGTTGCAGCAAGCCAAACAATCCGGCTTAAAGACAATGGTTATCTCCGGCGGCTTTACGTTTTTTACCGAACGGATTAAGGCAAAACTGGGACTCGACTACGCGGCAGCCAATGTGCTGGAAATTGAAGACAATAAACTGACCGGAAAAGTGCTGGGGAAAATTATCGGCAGGGAAGGGAAGGCGCAGGTATTAAAACAGGTTCGCGATGAGCTGGGATTGAAGCGCGAGCAGATTATCGCCATTGGCGATGGCGCGAACGATCTGGGTATGATGAGCGAAGCCGGGATCAGTATTGCCTATCATGCCAAACCTATCGTCAGGCAGCATGCTACCTATTCGTTCGACTACGTCGGTTTGGATGGTGTCAGTAATTTATTCGCATGAATTGAAACAGCTTGCCTAGTGGAGTATCTCTCAGATGCATATACGATCAGATCGAGACCTGTGACTGCATCATGGCATTACGAGCACGCTGAATTTTCCGCAAAATTTCTTTACCCTCGATATTCCAGACATAGCGTTTTGGATTTTGATTGCGGTCAGCCAAAACAGGTAAAGATTCTATCGGCCGGTTCCTTGACTGAAGCAAAGCTGCCGCTGACGGTCCGGTCAGTCGGATTGCGGAAGAAATGTTTGGCCAGGTTAAGCCATGAGGACGAAAGATGAACATCGTTCGGCAGCTTGAAGGTTTTCGGGTCAGGTGCGGCTTGATGTCGTTTGCAGCCACGCCCCAGTGCGTCCGCGAGACCGGTCAACCGTTTCTTGATGAAGTGCTGACGCCAGTGACTCACAGTCACACGAATCATCCCGGCTTTTGCACCGATTGCTTCACTCGTCTTTACCATTATTCGCCGTTCGTATTTCAAGTATAGACAGGATCAGGACAATGTAAAGCTATTTATAAGACATTACACTGGTAAATCAAATTGATATCATACATAATTGTCGCTATAAAACCTGTATCATTTTCGATGGTAATTTAAATGTCTCTTATGTTTAAGGCAATTACAAATGCGTTTCGCGATCTGATACGTTTTAAGATTGCATGGATCATTATCTGGCCAATTTTAGTTTCGGCACTTTTCTGGCTTATCAGCGGTTTTATTTTTCGCGATTATTTCTCAGAATTAATATTTTTAATACTGGGGCAAATCGGTATTGGTGAATGGTTACAAAATTTGGAATCTGACTGGATTGCCGCTGCCATTCAGAATCTGATTTATATTACGGTATTCATTCCACTGGTAATAATAACCGCACTGATTGTTACGACTATATTTGTGATGCCCGCGCTCATCAAATTGGTGGCCGATCGCTACTATCCCGAACTCAAGCGGGAGTATGGAGGTACTATTAGCGGAAGTGTTATCAATGCGATACTTGCCAGCGGCATTTTTATCCTTATCTGGATTATCACAGTGCCCCTATGGGCGGTGGGTGCTGGAATCATCATACCTTTTGCAGCAGCCGCCTTTATGAATCAACAGTTGTTCCGCTACGATGCATTATCTGAGCATGCAAGTAAGCAAGAAATCAAGATGATTTGTTCTGCAAACAAATTTTCACTATGGGGATTGGGATTATTTACGGGTTTAATTCAGTTCGTGCCTATACTGAATTTGCTGGCGCCGATATTTACTGCACTTGCATTTATTCATTTTGGATTAGATCATCTCAAACTTTTACGCGCAAAGCGCGAGCAAAATAATTTAATCGTTACCGATTAAAAATCACTCTACGTAAGATGCAATCTTAAATCCAAAAAATCAATGATATATGAGCCCGCATGATTGGGATCCAAATTTTATGGATCTTTCACCCATGTTTGAGCCTTTCTTACATTTGAATGAATTCTTAAGAAACATGCAATGCTGGCCTGAGCCAGTTGATTTGAATAGTTTAAGTTTAAGCCAGCAGATTTCCACTCAGTCGGGAAAACCAATTTGCTTTGTGCCTCAAGCTATGGGAAAACAGCACTTTGAACAGAAGTACGAGCCGAGAATTTATCTGACTGGTCAAGTGCAAACAAGATCAAAAAACTGGCATGATTTTTTTAACGCATTAGTATGGCAAATATTTCCGCGTGCCAAATCAGCACTCAATCAATTGCATTATCAGACGCAATTATCGGAATCATTGGATGCGGCCAAGAATCGCTGCGCATTAAGAGATGCGGCTACACTTTTTGATGAATCAGGTGTTATCGTTATATGTAGTCAACGACCATTAATTCAATTGTTAAGAAATCTTGCATGGAAAGAATTATTTTGGCAACAACGTGAAGCAGTGTTGTCGTCCATGCGGTTTTATATTTTCGGTCATGGACTATATGAAAAAGCCTTGAATCCTTACATCGGCATGACAGGCAAAGGGATTATCTTCAACGCCAGGGAAACATTTTTTACTCAAACTCTGTCAAATCAATTACATTCTATTGATTTGCTGCTGGAACCTTTCTTATTGCAGATTTTATCATCAAGCTCGGATCTGACACCGGTTCCTCTTTTAGGTTACCCCGGTTGGATTGAAGACAACGACCGTGAATCGTATTATGACAATAAAAAATATTTTCGTGACCGCCATAGATCTGATTGAATAATATGGAAATATTTAATAATCAATGCAGTAGATTTCTCGCCGCGGCTCGAAATGACACTTGTTCAGGGCTTCCTTAACGTGATTTGCAAAATGAGACTGAACGATAAGATCATGGTGAATAAAGCGAAAGAAATCTTGTTTTTGGTTTTGATTCTTGTATGCTGCGGGGGGAACGTGTCCAGAGCCGACAACCTGGCGCCGGATGATATAGAAGGTGCTCATACAATAAGCACTGCCACAGCAAAATTATTCTTTGATAAAGGGTATCCTTTTATCGATGTAAGAGGGTTGGATGATTTCAATATGGGACATATTCCAGGCGCCTATCATCTTTCCATCAGAAGCGATTTCAAAGAGCAAAATTTGCATGCTATTGTAAAAAAGGATCAGCCTGTTGTTATCTATTGTAACGGGATTTCGTGCATGGGCAGCTCGATAGCTACTCAAAAGGCGATTGAGTGGGGATGGATAAATATTTTCTATTATCGTGAAGGTATTAAAGATTGGAAACAACAAAATTATCCTGTTCACGAAATAGCCCGCTAATGATTACTCAATCTATACGCATTTTTCTTAAAGAATTATTTCCCGGTTAAATAATTTACTTCTGACGCAAATGAAGTATGTTTTTTTCGAATTGTGTGCATATTTTTGTTAAAATATAATGTTTAATTCACTAATTTATTGGAGTATTTGATGGCAATTGAAAGAACGTTATCCATTATTAAGCCGGATGCTGTTGCGAAAAATGTAATCGGACAAATTTATTCCCGTTTTGAATCAAATGGTTTAAAGATTATTGCGGCACGCATGATACATTTATCCCAATCTGAAGCGGAGCAATTTTACGCGGTGCATCGTGAACGCCCCTTTTTTAACGATCTGGTCAAATTCATGATATCCGGTCCAGTGATGGTGCAAGTGCTGGAAGGAGATGAAGCCATTAAGAAGAACCGGGATTTGATGGGTGCAACGGATCCTAAAAAGGCAGAAAAAGGAACTATCCGCGCTGATTTTGCCGATAGCATTGATGCCAATGCGGTGCATGGTTCGGATGCGCCAGAAACAGCCGCAGTTGAAATTGCTTGTTTCTTTCCAGCATTAAGTATTTATTCCCGCTAAAGACTATTCGTATCAGAACAGTGACAATCAATCTGTTAAATTATGATGGCAAAGGCCTGGTTGATTTATGTGCCGGAATAGGTGAAAAACCTTTTCGTGCAAAGCAATTGCTGCGTTGGATTCACCAGTTTGGCATAGTTGATTTTCATGCCATGAGTGATTTGGCTAAAGGTCTGCGTGAAAAGCTTGCCGCAATGGCGGTTGTTGAATTGCCGCAAATTACTTCTGATTATGTGGCAACCGATGGAACGCGCAAATGGTTGTTATCAGTTGGAGCGGGTAACGGAATAGAAACCGTTTTTATTCCGGAAGCAAGCCGTGGCACTCTGTGTGTTTCAAGTCAGGTGGGGTGCGCGCTGGCCTGTACTTTCTGTTCAACGGGAAGACAGGGATTTAATCGTAATTTAACAGTGGCTGAGATTATCGGGCAATTATGGATTGCAAATAATCTGCTTGGAACAAGTTCGATCGATAAAGCAATTCATGCCGGCAAGGCTGTCACTAATGTAGTCATGATGGGCATGGGCGAACCACTGGCTAATTTTGATAACGTTGTTACCGCGTTGGACATTATGCTGGATGACCATGCCTACGGTCTTTCACGACGGCGGGTTACGGTAAGCACTTCGGGGCTGGTGCCCGCCATAGATCGCTTGCGTGAACGCTGCCCGGTTGCTTTGGCCATTTCTTTGCATGCGCCGAATGATGCCTTGCGCGATCAATTAGTGCCGATTAATAAAAAATATCCTATCAAAGATTTATTGGCTGCCTGTCAGCGTTATTTGTCGGCTGCGCCGAGAGACTTTATTACTTTTGAATATGTCATGCTGGACGGTGTCAATGATAGTATTGCGCATGCCCATGAACTCATAAAATTGGTGCAGGATACGCCCTGCAAATTTAATTTAATTCCGTTTAACTCATTTCCGGGATCCGGTTTTAAGCGGTCCACAGCAGAGGCTGTGCGCATTTTCCGGGATGTTTTGATGCAGGCGGGGTTTGTTACCACAGTCAGAAAAACACGTGGCGATGATATCGCAGCCGCATGTGGTCAATTAGCCGGCCGGGTAAAAGATAAAACGAAGCGGACAGCTAATTTGAAAATTGAGACTATCATCCAGTGAAAGAAAATCTGCCATTTCTCTTTGTCCCGACGCTTGTTTTTCTATGGCTAGGTGGCTGTGTACAACAACCGGTCGAAGACGGAATGGCAATCCAAAGCAGTTCAGATCGTGCTTTTCAGAGCGCAAAAATCCATACGGAACTTGCAGCGGAATATTTTCATCGCGGACAACTGGATATCGCGATTGAGGAAGTTGCTGAGGCACTAAAAGCTCATGCCAATTATGCACTTGCATATAACGTGATGGGATTGATTAATATGACTTTAAACGAGGACAGCAAAGCGCTGGATAATTTTGAGCGAGCCATCCGGATGGCACCCAGAAATTCTGAAATCCAGAATAATTATGGATGGTTTTTGTGTCAGCGTTTTTCACAACGTATGGATCAGGCCATTAATCATTTTATGATTGCCGCCAGCGATCCGCTTTATTCAACACCGGAAATGTCTTATACCAATGCGGGAATCTGTGAAATCAAGCGTCAAAAATACAATGAAGCGCAACTATTCTTTCAAAAAGCGTTATCCATTCAACCCAATTTTTCGCCAGCATCAATTGGATTGATTGATGTTGATTTTCAGCGAGGTAATCTACCGGAAGCGAAATCCAAGCTGGCTCTTTTTCTACAAAATCAGGCACCGACACCTGAAAGCCTGCTGATGGCGATAAAGATTGAACAAGCGATGGGTAATCAATTGGCCGTTGATAGTTACATTTTTCAACTACAGAAGCATTTCCCTGATTCCAAAGAAGCTGCGATGGTTCGAGAAGGAAAGTTTAAATGACAACTATGGATGAAAGAAACAGTAATAATGATCAATCGCAAAGCACTGATATCGATTTAAATATCACAGCCGGAGATCATATTCGACCAACTGACCATGAAAATATGGAAATAGCGGAAAAAGATGCGCCCGGATCGCTCGATGGTGATCAACGTATTGATTTTGGATCATCTTCTGCCAATCCCAATGCGCATAAAAGTGAATCGATTGAGATTACTAATGATCAGGACAATATGCATAACCGTTTTCAACACAACCCGAAAACTCAGAATGAATTAAATGATATTGATTCTGCCAGTGTAGTGCAAAGTGTCGGGCATCTGCTGCGTAAAGCCAGAACAGCGAGGAACATGAGTGTCGAGGATGTATCCCGGCAGTTACGTCTTTCGGTACAGCAAATTGAAGCAATTGAGAAGGAAGATTTTGAGAAAATACCCGGACGTACATTTTTGCGCGGCTTTATTCGAAATTATGCCAATTTGGTGCAGTTAAATCCGATTCCATTATTGCAATTATTGCCCGAGTCAACTCAGGTTTTATCAACTTATGAGCGCACACCATTTACGAATAAACAAATATCTTTTTCTACAAACCGGGAAAACCCTGGTAATCACTCATTAACTATTGTAATTATTCTGTTTGTTATTATTCTGGGCGCTTATTTTGTTTTCGGGGACGTTAGCTGGAATAATAATTCCGCTACGAGTTTCTCTAGTGAAGAAGCAAAATCCGAGTCCGGAACGGCTTCCGTGGAAATTCAATTGCCCTTATCTGCAAAGGCCAACAGTATAGACACTGCTCAAACCAATAAAGTAACGGAAACGACCCTTTCAATAAATAATCTTGAAAAACCCGGAGTGGAGCCAGATACAAAAACCGAAACTATTCAGGCGGAAAATAAACTGACCAGTCAGGAAACAGAAAGAACCACTGCAATATTCAGCGATTCGGGTCATTTAAATTTTAAATTTACCGCAGATTCATGGGTTAAAGTAATCGATGGCAAAGGCACGCCTTTGTTCGAGCAACTTAAGAAAGGCGGCAGTGAACAGATCATTACAGGTAAAAGACCGCTATCGATTGTGATAGGCAATGCATCGGGTGTGAATCTCACC
>CAZDYN010000077.1:0-8557 GCA_964509635.1 uncultured Nitrosomonas sp.
TGTAACCGGGATAATTGAAATGCTATTTTTAGGCGATCCTTCAATAATCCTGTCACTATAAGTGAGATAAACCAGCACATTCCGTTTCGCGTCATAAAACCGCACTACTTGTAACGATTTGAACAAAAGTGACGTGCTTTTTTTAAAAACCTCTTTGCCGTCTTCCTGACCATTCTTTACTTTCTCCGGCAAAGTAATCGGCCCGATCTGACGGCAGGCTATCGATGCATCCGAAGTATCCTCGGCAATCCCCACCACCCCGCTGACACCGCCTGTCTTTGCCCGGCTCAGATAACAGGTCGCTCCAGGAATTTCCGGATCGTCAAATGCCTCAATGACAATTTTATCGTTTGCTCCCAGCATCTTGAACTTGGTTGAAACACTGCCGATCTGCTCCGCGGTAGCAGTGCCGGCCGCACATAACAGCACAATCAATAAAAAATTTAAAGCTGATCTTTCTTGAATACTTACCTGGAATTGCATCATTTCCCCCTGGATCCGGAACAATCGATTTTTAGTATTGATGAGACAAATGCTTTTATCAAGTGAAAATCTTCCAAGCTGCCATTGATCACTATAGCCATTGAGTATGGATAAGCGAGTTAGTTTCATTGCCACACTATCATTCTTCAGGATTATCAGGGAAGCAGCCGGAAGCGGCATTTTTAATCCGATCGGAATCTGAATATCACATTGCCTTGGTTATGCTGTTCATCCATACCCAAATTCAACCGGAAGTAGCAGAAAGGAATGCCAGATTATTATACTGGTAGGCGCGATTGGACTCGAACCAACGACCCCCACCATGTCAAGGTGGTGCTCTAACCAACTGAGCTACGCGCCTGGGAAGAGCGGATTCTAACTGAAATGATTAACCGCTACAAATTATAATAATCGTTACCTGAGCAATTTCCAGGGATACCATAAAATAGGACTAAGGAACAATGAATTAAGCGCAAAGACAATTTAAGTAATGAGCTCAACTTTTCCGGAATCCAGGTGGTATATTCCGCCCACGATCCGGATTCTCATATGATCATGATAGAAATCCAGAACAGGCGTTTTGCTTCTAAGTCTTTCAACGGTCATGATGACATTCATCTTGGTTACATTAATCAGGCGGCTGCTTGATGTATCATTCACTGCTCTGACAGCGGGCGCAATCGCACTGGCCAATAATTGGATGTGGCCAGGAAAATCCTTGTGATAATCGACAGCATCCATGGCTGCCTTGACTGCGCCGCAGCCTTCATGACCGAGCACCATGATAAGCGGCGTGTTCAGAACGGCAACTGAGTATTCAATGGTTGCAATGTTATCGTTGGTTAAGTAATTTCCGGCGCCGCGTGCAACAAACAAATCACCTTGCGCCTCATCAAAGCAATGTTCCGGACTGACCCTGGAATCGGAGCAACCCAGTATAGTGGCATATGGATTCTGCCCGCTGGTAAGAGATGACTGAATATCATGAAAATCCAGTGGCTTGGATTTTCCTGCGACGTAACGTTCGTTACCCTGCATCAGTCTTTCCAATGCTTGATCCGGTGTTAAAACATTCTCCGGTTTAGGAGGAATTGTCCGGGAGGCCTTCACTGCGATACTTTCTTCAGCATTTACCAGTCCGGCATGAAGCATTCCCAGACTGAGAGCGGATACTGCGGCTTGTTTCAGAAACAACCGCTTGCTGCTGCATAGGCATGAGCCCTGATTCTGATTATTATTTTGCTCACATCGATGACACATACTGAAAAATCCTATCGCGCAGATGAAACCGCGCATTTTATACCTATTTGAATTTGCGGATCCTAAACAGAAAATTCATCCGCCGTTAATCATCAAATTGCAACATGAGCCTCACGTATTCCTGCCTGGTTAATCACTCTCCGCAAAACGGGATTGTCAATAATGTTCAAAACTTGATTTTCGAGTATACTGCGCGGCTGCAAGGATCATCCAGTCAAAGTAAAAATTGATCTGGAAGCAATGTGTTAAAACAATATACATTCTATATTTAATAAGAATTGGCATTTGCCAGGGAGAACTTATGCATAAGCTATTATCGAGCACTTTATTATTTTTGATACTCACCGTGCCTTATAGTGTTTTTTCTCATGAAGGAGAAGATCACGAACATGATGAACCCGCTGCAGAGAATGCATCACAGTTGGAAAGCGGCAATAACTGGCGGGTTGTCCGTTCAGTTGAGATGGGTACTTCCGGAAAATTTGTTCATATGGTACTCGTTGACCATGGTGTTTACACCGATAAAACAGTCTATAGCGCCGTTATCAATAGACTTTGCCGCCCTGATGATGCATTTTGCAGAATCAGATTCTGGAGCGACGAGCGCTTTATACCGGAAAAAGTGTCGCTAACGACCGAGCAAAACAAGCAATTAAAAGCCGAATATATCGTGAACAAAGTCGCTGGTATGCACCAATTGCGCTGGTCTTGCAGCGTTGACCCCGACAAGACCCATTGTTTCTAGCATTAACACGCCGTAAAAGACCTTAGCAAGCCTGGATAAGTAGTGCGGAACGGTGGCAGCAATGTCCGATCTTTCAAATATGTAAAGCACGCTTATCCACTCCAAGCGCGGCTTCATGAAATACTTCCGATAAAGACGGATGAGCATGAACAATACAGGCAATGTCCTGACTGCTGGCTGAGAATTTCATCGCCATAACCGCTTCGGAAATCAATTCGGAGACATGCGGACCCATCATATGAACACCCAGCACACGATCGGTTTTCTCATCCGCTAATACTTTAATAAAACCGCTAGTCTCACCCATGGCACGCGCCCGTCCATTGGCAATAAACGGGAATTGCCCGGCTTTATAGGCAATACCGGCAGCTCTCAGCTCCTGTTCGTTTTTTCCCACCCAGGCAATTTCCGGTGCCGTATAAATAACCCACGGTATCGTATTGAAATCCACTTCCTCAATCTCAGAAATCCGGCCTTTTTCCAGATGCCCGATCATTTCCGCAACAGCCACGCCTTCTTCCGATGCTTTATGCGCCAGCATCGGCCCGCGCACCACATCACCGACGGCATAAACCTGAGTTAAATTTGTACGGCAATATTGGTCGACAACAATAAATCCGCGCTCATCCACTGACAAGCCGTTTTCTTCAACACCCAATCCTGTGGTATTCGGAATACGGCCGATAGCCACGATCAATTTATCGACTTCCAGCACCTGTTCCTGATTATTGGAGTCACTGTAACTGACCATGACGGTATTTCCGGATACCTTAACCGATTGAATATTGACGCCGGTATTGATTTGCAAACCGGACTCCTTGGCAAATATGGTCTTGGCTTCTTTGGCGATTTGTTCATCCGCCGCCATCAGAAAACCCGGCATCGCCTCAAGAATGGTAACTTCCGCACCAAGTCTGCGCCAAACACTGCCCATCTCAAGACCGATTACCCCCGCCCCGATAACTCCGAGCCGCTGCGGCACTTCCGTTAACGCCAAGGCTCCGGTATTATCCAGAATCATGTCATTGTCGATCGGCGCAAAAGGAAGTGGCCGCGGTACTGAACCGGTTGCCACGATGACGTGCTTTGCCTGGATTATTTCAGCAGTGCCGTTATCGTCAATTTTTATCTGCCAGGTGTTGGCGGATGCTTCCCGATTCAGCAATGTGCCTCTGCCATGCATGGATCTAACTTTATTCTTTTTGAACAACGAGGCAATGCCGGTGGTAAACGTGGTGACAATTTTGTCCTTACGCGCAATCATGACAGGCACATCGACGGAAACATTTTCCGCAGTAATGCCGTGCGCGGAAACCTTATGTTGAATCCTGAAGTAATTTTCAGAGGATTCCAATAAGGCTTTGGATGGGATACAGCCGACATTCAAACAAGTACCACCGAGGCTTGCTTTTCCTTTCGGATTTTTCCACTCATCGATACAAACGGTATTCAAACCCAGCTGCGCGCAACGAATCGCCGCAACATACCCCCCTGGCCCCGCGCCAATGACTGCTACATCAAATGTTTCTGACATGATTAAACCTTATGTGAAAATCTAATTAAGAAGTAATTTTAAAGTAAAACAAAATACGCTGTTTGTATGATTTGCCCGGGTTATTAGGCTGAAAAACTTACTGCAGAGGCAGTTCGCCGCTCTCGCATCCAATCACGCCGATTTCGCGCACTGCTTGCACGTAAGCGCCATTTTCCCGTAGTTTTGTCATCGAACCCATCTGATTCCTGGCGTGCATACGCGCCAGACGGGAAAGACTTATCGCCGGCACCTCCCAGTGCAATCCGTTTAAAATTTCATCCGCACCTGTGGGATTATTACAGGCCAATATCATGTCACAACCTGCGGCAAGCGCAGCTTGTGCGCGCTGCAGCATGGATTCCAGGTAATCCCCGGCGCCACGCATGCTTAAATCGTCGCTAAAAACACAACCTTCGAATTGCAATTCCGCACGTAAAATTTTTTGTATCCAAACCGTCGAGAAACCAGCGGGTTTTGCATCCACTTCCGGATAAATCACATGCGCCGGCATGATTCCAGCCAAGCCAAAATCAATCATTTTACGGAAGGGAATCAGATCATGCATTTCGATATCACGATAGCGGCGATGATCAATGGATTTTTGCAAATGAGAATCGGCTTGGATATAGCCATGCCCGGGAAAATGCTTTCCAATGGCCAGCATGCCGCCTTTTTTAAGGCCAAGCATCAGATGGTGCGCAAGCTCGGTAACGGCATCCGGATTGTGATGAAAAGCACGATCACCAATGACGCCGCTTTGCCCGTAATCAATATCCAGCACCGGTGTGAAACTGAAATCGACGCCACAGGCATTCAATTCCGCAGCCAATACGTAACCCGTCAGTTTGGCAAGGTGATGGGCGCGGGCTGGTTGCTTATCCCAGATCTTCCCCAGTTCACGCATGGCGGGTAATTTCGTAAAATCCTTTTGGAAGCGCTGAACACGGCCGCCCTCATGATCAACTGCAATCAGCAAATGCGGATTGCGTAATGCATGAATCTGTTGCGTCAGTTCAGTCAGTTGACGATGATCGGCATAGTTACGTGCGAAAAGAATCACACCTCCGGTTAGCGGGTGCAGCAGTCTTTTTACATCATCCCCAGTTAATTGCGTACCGGCAATATCGAGCATCACTGGCCCCAGCGGCATGATTATCGCTCCAACACAACAAAAGCGCACACCATATTGATTTCATCGCTGATTGAAAGATGATGCTGCGTGATGCCTCTGTCGTTGATGAGCCGGTTAAGTTCGGGATGAAACTGAAAAAAGGGTTTTCCCAGATCGTCATGGGTAATTGTAATATAAGTCAAATTGACCGGATGGCGTAAGCCGGTACCCATTGCTTTGGATAGCGCCTCTTTGGCGGCAAAGCGGCTGGCCAGG
This sequence comes from uncultured Nitrosomonas sp., assembly GCA_964509635.1. Lineage (GTDB taxonomy): Bacteria > Pseudomonadota > Gammaproteobacteria > Burkholderiales > Nitrosomonadaceae > Nitrosomonas. The sequence continues at coordinate 5,410 of CAZDYN010000077.1, forward strand.
AACAGGATTGGCTTGCTGCTCGAATGATATTCCCGCCATTCGCTGTCGGTTAGTATGCGCCGTGCAAACCGGTCGCCAAAACGATCCAGCGATTGCGCAATCCGTGCCGACTCAACGATATCGGTTCCAATGCCATAGATCATCTACGCGCCTCAAGCATGAGTTGTTTCATTTCATGCACTGCCTGTTTGATACCGACAAAAATAGCCCGGGCGATAATCGCATGGCCAATATTGAGTTCGGAAATTTCCGGAATGGCCGCGATAGCCTGAACATTCTCATAATGCAAACCATGTCCGGCGTTTACTTTCATGCCAAGATCGATCCCCAGCGCAACGGCTTTTTGCACTGCGGTAAACTGCTCCGCCTGCACTTCCGGCGCATGCGCGTCAGCATAACTACCAGTATGAATCTCAATAACCGGAGCGCCCGCGCGGGCTGCCGCATTGATTTGCAGCGGATCGGCGTTGATGAACAATGAAACACGTATCCCGGCTTCTCCCAATTTCCGGCACACACGTTTGATCTGATCAAAATGCTTCATGACATCGAGCCCGCCTTCGGTCGTCAATTCTTCGCGCCTTTCCGGCACCAGGCAGATATCGTGCGGTTTTATTCGCAACGCGATGCCAATCATCTCATCGGTTACCGCGCTTTCCAGATTCATTCTAGTGGTCAGCCGGTCACGCAAAATCTCAACATCACGATCCTGAATATGCCTGCGGTCTTCGCGCAAATGTAATGTAATCGCATCCGCACCGGCAGATTCAGCAATCAGTGCCGCTTCAATCGGATCCGGATAATTCGTTCCGCGCGCTTGCCGCAAGGTTGCCACATGATCAATATTGACGCCTAATTCAATCATTTTTCAAGTTTCCCGGAATGCCGGTAAGAAAAAACTTCTCGCATTACTCATAACCCAGACTTCTTAATACACTTTCACTATCCGCCCAACCGCTTTTAACTTTAACCCAGATTTCCAGATACACTTTTACTCCAAATAACAACTCCATGTCTTTGCGTGCCTGAGTTCCAATCTGCTTTAGCTTCTCGCCATTCTTGCCAATAATGATCGCTTTCTGATTCGCTTTCTCAACAAGAATAGTGGCATAAATTTTATGCAAATTATCCTCCAGCTTAAATTGATCGACCGCAACACTGGTTGAATAAGGAATTTCATCGCCGATTAAGCGAAATAATTTTTCACGGATAAACTCTCCCGCGATAAAACGCTCACTGCGATCGGTTACTTCATCCTTATCGTATAAAGGCTGATTAACCGGCAAATAACCGCGAACGGTGTTGAGAAGTTCCGGCAATTGAATTTTATGCATAGCGCTAACCGGTATGATGTCGGCAAATTTAAATACCTTGGCCACATCGTTTAAGAATGGCAGCAGCCGGTTCTTATCAGCCAGCTTATCGATCTTATTGATTACTAATATGACCGGCACATTCTTGGGCAAAATCTTGAGTGCCGCCACATCACGCTGATCAAATTGCATGGCTTCGATAACAAACAAAATAACATCCACATCTTGCATGCTTTGCGTTACCACCCGGTTCATTGCGGAATTTAAGCGGCTATTATATTGCGTTTGAAAACCCGGGGTATCCACAAAGACAAATTGCGTCTGTTGATCCGTTAAAATGCCGTTGATGCGAAAACGAGTTGTCTGTGCTTTCTTGGATGTAATGCTGATTTTTTGTTGCAGCAGCTTATTCAATAATGTCGATTTTCCAACATTGGGGCGGCCGATACTTGCAATGTATCCAGTATGGAAATCGGCATCAATGGTCATTCTGACAAATCATAGGATTAAAATATTAATTGTAGGATATAGTAGTTACGCTATTATCACTGTTCATGAGGTATACGGATTTCTTCATAAGCCAATTTTGCTGCCGCTTGCTCTGCGCTACGACGGCTCGTACCTTCACCCAAGGTACGAATATTAAATGCCGGTATCACGCACTCCACTTTAAATTTCTGTTTATGCGCTTTACCGCTGGTTGTAACCACGACATATTCCGGTAAGGCCAATTTCTGGCTTTGTAGAAATTCCTGCAATAAAGTCTTAGGATCCTTACCCTGCGTTTTGAGGTCTATATTCTGCATCAACGGCAAATAGATTGACTTAACGGCTTCCTCGGCCTGCGCATAACCGCTATCCAGATAAATGGCACCCAATACAGCCTCAAAAGCATCGGCAAGTATGGAAGGACGATGGCAGCCGCCGCTTCTCAGTTCTCCTTCCCCCAGCCGCACCAGTTGATCCATCTGCAAGCTAAGCGCCATATCGGATAATGCCTGTTGATTAACGAAATTGGCGCGTAGCCGCGATAAATGCCCCTCCGGTAACTCCGGAAAACATTTATATATTAATCCGGCAATCGCACAGTTCAACACGGCGTCACCTAAAAACTCAAGGCGCTCATTGTGGATCGCGCTATGACTCCGGTGTGTAAATGCCTCCTGCAATAATTTAGGCTGAGCAAACGAATACCCCAGGCGTTTACAAAAAGCATCCAATAACGATTGGTAATTACCGTACGGCATCGTGTTTGACATCAATCGCTTATCGCTTCAAAATCAATATTTAAGGAGATGTTGGCGATCAGCGGTATTTTTGTCGTGTAGTGTGCGCTCAAAATGACGCGCCCGCTTTCCCTGTTGATTTTAATATCTTGTGCGCTAATTGATTTAATGTTATCAATCTGAGCACGTTTACTAAAAGACATCCTTATTTGATTCAAGTCCGTACTTTGCGAGTTGGTCTCTTTGGCGATGGCGATTAAATTTTTCTTGATCGAGGAATATTCAATATAGGCGGGCGCAATCTTCAATCCGGAAACGGATAGCAAAATCAGGACAACAGACCACAACAATAAGCCCGGCAAGCTAATACCTTTTTGTTTCTGCAATGTCTTGTGATATTTCATGCTCCTCCTCTTTCAAGAAAACTCTTTAACAAGCCATTGAGAAACCATCTGTGTGGCCGCCGTTGTTAACCCGAATATTGCATAAATTGGCACGTGCCCTTACTTGTCTTCTGATTAATAAGAAAAATTTTGTCCAGCCGGGTGTATGAGTCACTACACCACTCTTTCTCAAAACTTCCCTATTAATCAAAATCCTGCGTGATGA
>CAZDYN010000078.1:0-8544 GCA_964509635.1 uncultured Nitrosomonas sp.
CCTCGCTGTGGCGCCTCCCCTGGATGATTTCGAAATGGGCTGCCATGGCCGCACCTTCGCCGATCTCGGACGTAAGCTGCTGAATCGCAAGCCGCTGGAGCATCAACGTGTGCATTGGAACGATGGCGTACTGGGGAGCCTGGCGCATAGCACACAGGACAATTTACAGAAAGGATTGAATACACGTTACTATCAGTTGGTCATGGAGTCATTCAATCCCAAGTACTGGGATTACAACCAGGCAGGGCCGTTCGGTTCCCCGCCCGCCAGTTCCGCCACGCATGATTTGCCTTACAGTCAGATGGAGGCGAATTTTGCCCTGTTCTTTGCGCTTGCGCTCCAAATGTATCAATCGACTTTGATTTCCGATGATTCCCCTTTTGACCGGAGCGCCGTGGATAGTCATGGCATGCCGGTTGAGTTAAGCGCATCGGCGCAGCGTGGAATGGATATTTTTCGTGATTCGCATTGCGCGCTTTGCCATATCGGCCCCAACTTTACTTCGTCGGCTGTTGTGACAAACAGTATCTTGCAAAAAATCAATCCGCATGCTTTCGGAAATTCCACGTTCCAGATCAGCACCACCAACGTGGTAACCCATTTATCTTTAACCGGCGGCATGATGTTCCAGGACACCGGATTTTCAGGAACCGGCGTTACTCCGGTAGAAAACGATCCCGGCCTGGGCGGCACCGATCCATTCGGCCATCCGTTATCGTTCGCCGACCAGTATATGCAGCTTCTGGCGGGAAATGAAGCTGGCATTATTGATCCCTATGTCGCTGACGTGCGGCCTTGCGATCTGGATACGGTAATCGCAATCGACAGTGACAAACCGCATGCGCTGCTATTCACGCGCGTAGATGGCATTCAGGAACAAAAGCAAAGCAGCGTGGATTGCTTTAATCCGGCAGGCACATTTATTCCGACGGTTGATGCAGTCCTGGCGGAATTGCAGAAACCGGACAGAAAGCGCTTCCTAAGCGCCGCCAGGGGATCATTCAAAATTCCAACCTTAAGGAATATCGAACTGACGGGGCCATATATGCATAACGGCGGCATGGCCACATTAGACGAAGTACTGGAGTTTTATATCCGGGGCGGTAATTTTGAAATACCGCCCAAGGAATTTGCCAAGATTTTTGCGCTGGTAGAGTTGCGATTCTCATTACAGCAACGTAAGGATCTGCTCAATTTTCTCAGGAGCCTGACAGACGATCGCGTACGCTTTGAGAAAGCGCCGTTTGACCATCCGGAACTGGTTATCCCGCATGGTCATGCCGGAGATAACATCAGCATCACTAAAATTCATGCGCTGAATGGCGCTCTTGCGGCAGATAAATTGCTGTCAATTCCCGCTGTCGGAGCTGAAGGAAGAACGACAGCGTTGCGCGCATTTGACCGTTATTTGCAGTAATGCAGCGAGCTGCGTAACCGCGGCCATCATCCCTGCCGGTCAGCAAGCTTCTCCGGCCGGGATGATGTTACATTGCGATTAAAATACCGTTCATGGGAAACGTCATTCCTCGCGAACTCCGGGAGGAACCGGTCATTCTTGTTCCTCGGTCATGCCGGTAATGCATGGCATCCGGATATCGGCCAGTCAATTTCCTCAAGCGCCACAAGCCGAATAGTCTACAATTACGATGATTGTCCGCTTTTGCAGACTGTTGAGTTTGCGGGCGGCTTGCTAAGATTATTGCACTACGTTTAATAAAATCACATGTCGAATACCAACCTCAACATTCCTTTAACTTCATCACAACTCCAGCTGAGAAGCCTGGAGGCCGTATGGCATCCCTGCACGCAAATGAAACAGCACGAAACCTGCGCGCTTGTTCCAATCGTGCGCGGAAAAGGCGTGTGGCTTTATGACACCGGCGGCAAACGCTATCTGGACGCGATCAGTTCCTGGTGGGTCAATCTGTTCGGACACGCCAATCCGGTCATCAATGCCGCGATCCGCGATCAGCTTGAGAAAATCGAACATGTCATGCTGGCGGGTTTCACCCATGAACCGGTTGTATTGCTATCGGAGCGGCTCAAAAGCATCGCGCCCGGTTCGCTCGGGCATTGCTTTTATGCCAGTGACGGCGCTTCAGCGGTTGAAATCGCGTTAAAAATGAGCTTCCACTACTGGCAACTGTACGGCCAGCCGCAGAAAACCGGTTTCATCAGCCTGCAGAATGATTATCATGGTGAAACGCTGGGTGCTTTATCGGTCACCGATGTGGCCATTTTCCGTGAAACTTATGCGCCACTGCTCAGACCGTGTGTCCATGTCCCCACGCCGGACTGGCGCTACGCGGAAGCGGGCGAATCCGCGGAAGCCTATGCGATCCGTGCCGCCGCTCTCCTGGAGCGGCATCTGGCGGAACATCACGCGCAAACGGCCGCATTGATTCTGGAACCGCTGGTTCAAGGCGCCACGGGCATGGGAATGTATCATCCCGTGTACTTGCAACGCGCCAGGGAAATCTGCAATCAATATCAGGTGCATTTGATCGCCGATGAAATCGCCGTCGGCTTCGGCCGCACCGGAACCTTGTTTGCCTGCAACCAGGCCGGCATTGCGCCGGATTTCCTGTGTTTATCCAAGGGATTGAGCGGTGGATACCTGCCGTTATCGGCCGTTATGACGACCGATAAGGTTTTTCAGGCTTTTTATGACGACAATACGGCGCGCGCCTTTTTACACTCGCATTCACACACCGGCAATGCATTGGCCTGCCGCGCGGCGCTGGCTACACTGGATATTTTTGCGCAGGATCAGATTATCGAAAAGAACAAAAGCACGGCAGCCTATCTAAACAAGATCGCCGCGCCGCTGCTGACGCACCCTAAAGTCAAGGATTTCCGCAATTGCGGCATGATCTGGGCATTTGAAGCCGAGACGGACGACCCCGGTTTTGCCGCCAATTGTTTTCAAGCCGGTTTAAAGCAGCAATTACTGCTGCGTCCGTTGGGAAAAACCGTTTATTTCATGCCGCCTTATATCATCAACGAACAGGAAATGGATCTGCTGGTGAATGGCACGCTGCATGTGTTGAATACGCTATGAATCACTGACAGGAGTTAAACGCCATGCAATTGACTTTTTTAGGCGCGGCCGGTGAGGTGACCGGATCCAGCTACCTCATTGAAACCGGATCGCTCCGTTTCCTGGTCGATTGCGGCATGTTTCAGGGCGGACGGGAAGCGGACAGAAAGAATCGCACTGCTTTTACATTCGATCCGGAAACGATCGATTTTGTATTACTGACCCATGCGCATATCGATCATTCCGGGTTATTGCCGCGGTTGAGCGCGTGGGGCTTCAGAGGCCCGGTTTATTGCACGGCCGCTACGGCGGATTTACTCCAGGTCATGCTCAAGGATAGCGCGTATATCCAGGAAAAAGAGACTGAGTGGCGCAACAAATCGCGTCATCGCGGCCGCCAGTCAACCCAGGAACTTGCGCCGCTATACACCGTCGCACAGGCGGAAGCGCTGCTGAAACAATTACACCGCGTGGATTACAATACCGAGATCCATCCTCATCCTTCCATGCGCTGCTGTTTTCGCGATGCGGGCCATATTCTGGGCTCTGCCATCATTGAGCTGTGGGTCAAAAAACATGCGGGTTACAGAAAAATCGTCTTTTCCGGCGATCTCGGAAAACCCGGTCACCCGATTGTGCAAGACCCGGCTTTCATCCAGGAGGCTGACATTCTGCTGATTGAATCCACCTACGGCAACCGGTTGCATCGCAGCATGTCCGGCACCCTTGATGAATTGGTGTTGGCCATCAACGACACGCTGATTCATAAGCGCGGCAATGTGATTATTCCGGCGTTCACCGTCGGGCGCACTCAGGATTTGCTGTTTCTGCTGATCGACCTGTACCGCCAGGGCAAGCTGGGCGAAATGGAAATTTATGTTGATTCTCCGATGGCACGGGCAGCGACGGAAATCACGCTGAAACATATTGCCTTGCTCGATCAGGAAACCTCCGCAGCACTGCAATGGATGAATCAGAACAGACAGAAGCCGCAGATTCACTTTGTCCAGGATATCGAAGAATCGATGGCGCTCAACCATATGAAACACGGCATCATCATTATTTCAGCCAGTGGCATGTGCGATGCCGGACGTATCAAGCATCACCTCAAATACAATCTCAGCCGGCCCGAGTGCAGCATACTGATCACCGGGTTTCAGGCGGAAAGATCCTTGGGAAGGCGATTAGTGGACGGTGCCCGGCTCGTCAGAATCTTTGGCCAGGACATTCATGTCAAGGCGAAAATCTATACGATCGGCGGGCTTTCAGCCCATGCCGATCAGGCTGATTTGATCAATTGGCTGGGTCACTTTAGAAAAATGCCGGAACAGATTTTTGTGGTGCATGGTGAACTCAGCAATTCCGCCGCCCTGGTCAACGCGATTGAACAAAAACTCCATTGGACCGCATCCATTCCGCAACATCTGTCGACGGCCGCACTGTAAACTTAAGGAAGCCCTGAACAAGTGTCATTTCGAGTGTAGCGAGAAATCTATGATATTGATTGCTAAAGATTCCTCACTGTGTTCGGAATGACATTGAGGGTTATTCAGAGCTTCCTTAAGGAAATTCTAAATATTAATTCATAACAATATGATTAATATTATATTTCATGGAAAAACAGCGCGCATAACTGGTCACTAAGTTTCCAGGTAAGCTCTATTTATCCTGCTTCTCGTCAAGCACCGGTTTGTAACCCCAGTCCCGCACACTTTGGATAACTTGATCGATATCTTCTTCCGGAACATTCAGTATTTTCAGGGCGGTTTCGCCGAGATGCAGGCTTGCTTCGATTGCCTCCGGATAGGCGTGGGTTGCGCCGGCATCGAGGAAGCGGGCGCTGGTTTCGAGATCCCGTGCGCGCGCGATGACCGGCACGTGCGGGCAATGTTTGCGCAGAAACGCGATGGTACGCAATGCCTTGGCGGAATGATCCACCGCGATGACCACCAGGGACGCGCGTTCGGCATGGATGGCGGTCAGTATTTCCGGATCGGAGATGTCACCGTATGAGACCGGATGGCCATTGGCCCGCCCCTGCTTGACCAGTTTCGGGTCGGTGTCGAAGGCTGCGAACGGAATATTGCTGGATTGTAACAATACGGCGATGGCATGCCCCACCCGGCCGTAACCGCCGATCAGAACTTGTTGTTCCGGAGCGCTGGATAACTGATCCGGCATGTTTTGCTGAGCCTCGCCGCGTTGCACGCCGGTCAGCCAGGATGCAATCGATAGATTGAAGCGGATCAGCAACGCGCCTGTGATCATCGAGAGCAGTACGGATGTCATTGCAATCTGGCTCAATGGCCTATCGATCACACCGGAGTCGAGCGCGATCACCAGCAGAGCCAGGCCGAATTCCCCTCCCACGGACAGCAGCAAGCCAATACGCCACGCCAGCAAAGTATCGATCCCGCTGTTGCGCACCATGATAGCGACAATGACTGTTTTACTGATCACAATCAGCAGCGCACCCGGTAATACCCAATACCATATCAGCGGCAGCGCGAACGGATCAAAGCGCATACCAATGCCGATAAAAAACAGACCCAGCAGGACATCGCGGAACGGACGCATACTGGATTCCACCTGGTGGCGGAATTCCGTTTCGCCCAGGATCATTCCGGCAAGAAACCCGCCGAATGCCAAAGACAATCCTAAATTGCTGGTTGCCCATGCGGCCAGCAATGCCACCAATAGCACGGTTAGCGTAAATACTTCGGCGGAGCGCCGTTCGGCAACCATATGAAACAGCGGATGCAGAAGCCAGCGCCCGGTGATGAACACCACGGCAAAAGCCAGCACGGCCTTGACGAACGCCCAACCGAGCTCACCGGCCAGAGCGCTGGCACCGATCGAAACGCCGAGCACCGGTATGATTATCAGAAATGGCACCGCGGTCACATCCTGAAAAACGGACATAGCGAGTCCGATCCGTCCATGATGCGTATTTTCCTCCCCCTGCTCGGCCAGTTGGCTGCCGATGATGGTGGTTGACGATTGCGCATAAACGGCTCCAATCACGAATGCGGCTGCGGGGGATAATCCGGCCGCGAACCACACGATGATTCCAACGGCTATGGTAGTGAAAACGACTTGCCCGGTGCCAAGCCCGAGTACCTGGTGGCGTAGCGCATGCAACTGCGGCAGCGAGAAATTGAGACCGATGGTAAATAGCAGGAAAACCACTCCAAATTCGGCGAGTGTCTGGAATTCCGGCACGTAGACTGCCGGTCCGATCGTATGCGGCCCAAGTATGATGCCGACCAGCAGGTACCCCAGACTGGTCGGAATACGCAAGCGCTGAAATGTCAGCACGACGGCTACTGCCATGCTCAGAAGCAGCAGAATTTGGGCAAGATGATCCATTAAGGTTTCGCTATTTTACGAAATGTTAACAAAGACATGTCTCTGATAGACCATTAAAAAACCCGGTACTTTTAGTCCGGAATCCGGGTTAAAGGATTGCAAGTATTGCGGTTATTCTCTTGAGATTATTTTCCTACAGTCGCTCTTTTTTTGAATAGTTTTTATCCGGATTTTCCGTAATTCCTGATTCTCCACCCTGATGCGCACCAAATTATACAACGCGCTCAACCAGTTGCCGCCCGGATCGGATCGCGAACAACACCTGAAGTAACGAGGCTTGTAATTTACTCGAATATTATTCCGCCACCCAGACATACCTTACTTTCATAAATCACGACGGATTGTCCCGGTGTAATGGCCCATTGATCCTGTGCAAAGTCAACCTGGCAGAAATCCTGAGTCAAGTCTGTAATTGCGCAAGGCGCATCAATCTGGCGATAGCGCGTTTTAGCGGCATAGACCCAATTGCAATGCGGCTGCTTCCCGCTGATCCATGTCAGATCGGTTGCTTTGAGGGTTGAGCGAAGCAGATCAGGATGATGATGTCCTTGCACTGCAACCAGTACATTCCGGGCCATATCCTTGCCCGCTACAAACCATGGCTCGTCGCCGCCATCACGCATACCGCCGATTCCCAGTCCTTGCCGTTGCCCGATGGTGTAATACATCAGGCCGATATGCCGGCCGATCACTTTTCCTTCCGGTGTTTGAATTTCTCCCGGTTCATGCGGCAGGTAGCGGTTGAGAAATTCACGGAAAGGACGCTCGCCAATGAAGCAGATCCCCGTGCTATCCTTTTTGGAAAAATTAGGTAGCTTTAATTCTCTGGCAATCTTGCGCACCTCGCGCTTATACAGATTCCCAATGGGAAACAGCGTGCTGGCCAGTTGTGTTTGATTCAGACGATACAGGAAATAGCTCTGATCCTTGGTGCCATCCTCACCTTTTAATAACTGAAAAACATCGCCAACCTTGCGCACCTGCGCATAATGCCCTGTCGCAATATAATCGGCGCCCAGCGTATTGGCATGTTCCAGAAAAGCCTTGAATTTGATTTCAGCGTTGCATAGCACATCCGGATTCGGCGTTCGCCCCGCTTGATACTCGGCCAGAAAATGCGAAAAAACCCGATCTTTGTATTCGCCCGAAAAGTTCACCACTTCAATGGGAATATCGATCCTATCCGCAACCGATACCGCATCCAGAAAATCCTGGCGGGAGGAACAATACTCATCGGTGTCGTCATCTTCCCAGTTTTTCATAAACAAACCGACGACATCATGGCCTTGCTGTTTCAGCAAATAAGCCGCCACCGATGAATCAACACCGCCCGACATACCCACAACCACACGGCACTTCTTCATCACGTCACGATCCATAGTGTGTCAGCAATTCCAGCGGATAGCGTTTACCGGCGAGATGATCCCGGATGCACTGCATGACCAGCGGACTGCGATGGCGGTCAATCATTTGATTGATTTCTTCCAGACTAAACCAGGCAGCCCGCAAGATACCCGTATCCAGTACCCGCCCGGGATCGTGATGCGTAACACGTCCGCCCAATGCAAAACGGATATAAGTCGTATCCACGCGATGCGAATGCCACTGATAAATACCCAGCAGATATTCAGGCACAAAGGTGTACGCTGTTTCCTCCAGCGCTTCCCGTACGGTGCCCTGAATAATGGATTCCCCCGGATCCAAATGCCCTGCCGGTTGATTTAAAAACAAACCGGAGCCCGCCTCAGGTTCTTCTTCGACCAGCAAGTATTTGCCGTTTTGTTCAACAACGGCCGCAACCGTCACATTGGGTTTCCAGATCATAAGTTTTTCGAGTAAAAAAATAAAAAAACCAGCCTGTGCGCATTATCACATTGATACTTTGAATTCAGGTGAGATTAATCGGCATTTCTCCGCCCCACAGTTATGAAGCATTTATTGAAAGCCTGTTGATAAATTATCAGCCGCAATACCGCAAGAACAACAAATAAGGATTGTAATATAAGACGGTGCACGCGGTACGGGCAATATTGCTACGATAAGCGTACCCGCTGAAGGTTTGCCACCTCCGGATCCGATCGCATGCGACTGCCGCTCATTTGCAATGCATTTTTCCTGTACTGAAATTGCACGCA
>CAZDYN010000079.1:0-8520 GCA_964509635.1 uncultured Nitrosomonas sp.
ACCTGAGCGTCGCAGCTATTCAGGACGACGATGTCGGGATGGTATTTCTTCAGACTGTCTTCGACCGCATGGCACCAGACCGTATCCCCGGCGATGTAAAATGTTTTTTCATCCGGGTGCTTGAAAATGACGCCACTGACTTCCCCCAGCAATGCTTTCATGTCTTCCAGAACCTTAGGTTTGCCGTGCTGACCGGGTGTTTTGATCAGCGTAATGTCCTCGTAATTATTGATTTCGTTTAGAACGCGAACATCGCTGAATCCTGCCGACTTCACCGCTTGCGCGTCTTTTTCATGCTGCACAAAAAACGGCATATCTTTAGGGATGGCGTTCCTGGCTGCATCGTCCCAGTGATCGGGATGATCATGCGTTAAAATAACCGCATCCACATCAACGATTTCGTTGACAGGCATCGGCAGTTCAGCTGTCGGATTGCGGATGTGATCGTTGATTGTACCGCCAAATCCTGGCACTGCGCCCTTTTTCGCCAGCCAGGGATCGATCAGTATTTTCTTGCCTGCATAGTTAATCTTAAGGGTTGCGTTCCGGATTTGTGTGAATTGCATTGGTATGTGCTCCTTTCTTGTGGTGAATGGAGGATATTATGAGTGAGCAGCCGAAAAACGGCAGTGTCCCGCGGGACATTTCTCATGACATTTGGGCCAAAAAGCATTGAATCTGCCGGTAACCGTTCCGGATGGCTCGCGGTTACATCGAAACTGAAATTATGCCCAATCCCAGCCACCAGGGGCGGGGTAAGAACAGCGGCGATCGTTGTTGCGGTTAGGTAGTACACCACCCCGCACGGTGATTTTGCTAAAACTTCTCATTGCTTGATGGATGTCCTCCGGACAATGCCAATAACTTCTCAATACCGACCGGCTCTTCCTCGAGCAAAGGAACGACGGCGTAGCGCTTTGCATGAATGGTTGACACCGCTTCAATGTCAGCAAGTTCATTGCTGGCGCGCTGACCCAGCAAGGGCGACCGAACGGTCGTGGCAGCGATGCTGTTATTCACGATCCACGCCCACGGCTCGATCCCGGCGCGGCGCAGGTCGTCTTGCAGGCTGGCGGCTTCCAGCAAGGGCGTCGTTTCCGCCGATGTCACCAGCAGTATCTTGGTTTGCCTGGGGTTTTGCAGTTGCATCATCGGCGTGGAGTAGTGCACGATGGAACTGTCCATTTGCTTGATGACTTCGCGATGATAAGCGCCGGTGGCATCCAGTAATAAGAGGGTGTGGCCGGTGGGTGCGGTATCCATCACGACAAATTTCTTGCCCGCTTCCCGGATTATTCGTGAGAATGCCTGGAATACTGCAATTTCCTCGGTGCAAGGCGAGCGTAAGTCTTCTTCCAGCAAAGCCCTGCCTTGCGCATCCAGATGCGCGCCCTTGGTTTCCAGAACACGCTGGCGATAGCGTTCAGTTTCCACATGCGGATCAATGCGGTCGACCAGGAGATTATCCATCGCGCCGCTGAGCGTTTCGCTCAAATGCGCTGCCGGGTCTGAAGTGGTCAGATGTACCGGCAAGCCACGATGCGCCAGATTCACGGCAATTGCCGCGGCCAGCGTGGTTTTGCCGACACCGCCTTTGCCCATCAGCATGATTAAACCGCAGCCATCCTGCGCAATTTCGTCGATCAAGCCGGATAAACCGGGAAACGGCATGGCTTGATGCGTCATATCGCTGCCAATACCGGCAGGCGATTCATCCAGCAGCAATTGCCGTAAGGCGGGCAATCCGACCAGGTTGAACGGTTTCAGCGCGATGTGATCGCGCGGCAAGGACTTGAGAATTTCCGGGATGGCTGTCAGGGTCTTTTGCTCGCGCTGGAAGATGGCGGCTGCCAAATTATCCCGTTCTGCTTCCGGCTGCGGTAATAAGCCATTGATGACGAGAAATTGATTGGTCAAGCCGATGGCCGTGAGTTCTTCCTGTGTCCGCGCTACTTCGCGTAATGTGGCTTGCTGCGCGCGTGCGACGAGTACGAGCCGGGTGCGTTGCGGGTCGGCGAGCGCATCCACCGCCGCTTTATACTGCGCGCGCTGTTTTTCCAGACCGGCCAGAGGACCAAGGCAGGATGCATTGCCTTTGCCTTCCTCAAGAAAATCGCTCCATGCGCCGGGCAATTGCAGCAGCCGGATGGTATGTCCGGTTGGCGCGGTGTCGAAAATAATATGATCGTAATCCGCTGTCAGCGCTGAATCGACCAGCAAAGCGGTAAATTCATCGAAGGCGGCGATTTCGGTCGTGCACGCACCGGATAATTGCTCTTCGATACCTTTGACCACCGTATCCGGTAGCACACCGCGCACCGGACCGGTAATGCGGTCGCGGTAAGCCTGGGCTGCCACCTGCGGGTCGATTTCCAAGGCGGCCAGTCCGGGCGCTGCGCTGATCGCGGTAATCCTGTTGCCGATTGTCATGCCGAACACCTGGCCAACGTTGGAAGCTGGATCAGTGCTGACCAATAATACCCGTTGACCGTCACCGGCCAGCGTTATCGCCGTGGCGCAAGCCAATGAAGTTTTACCGACGCCGCCTTTTCCAGTAAAAAACAGGAAACGCGGCGGCCGATCGAGAAATTTGTGTCCGGTCATGGCATGGGATCGAGGTTATTTAGGGAATCTCTGAACAATCCTTATGTCATTCCGAGCAAAGTGAGGAATCTTTGACAATCAATACCATAGCTTTCTCGTTCCGCTCGAAATGACAGTTATTCGGAGCTTTCTTAGCAACAGCCGCCGCAACAGCTCGATTCTTCCACTTCCTCCTCCAGAGGAATTCCCGCCCAGCGCGCGAGCTCGCTTCGTTGCGGATAGCGGCCGGCCAGTGCCACTTCTCCATCCACCAGGATGAGTGGCAGTGCTTCCGCGCCGGAGCGTTCTAGGAATCCTTTTACCGTAGAATTTTCGGCAAAAACCGTTGGTTGCTGCGCCAGATTAAAACGCTCGATTGCGACATCGTGCTGTTTGACCCAATCCACATCAGCGGAAAAAGCGGTCAATGCCTGGTCTATGTCGGAACCGCAAACACCTGAGCTACAACATGAAGCAGGGTCGAATACATGAATAGTTGCCATTTTGATTCTCCATTAGTTAAGTTAACAAGGTTGGTGCAATTCAATTCTGCTTGCAGTCATTCACGGTTATGCTGCAATGCTTGCAAAGATAATCGCATTAAATGCTGAGCCACATGGCCAGGGTAGCCAGCGTGATCAGCAATACCGGCGCAGTCAGCATCCCCACCTGAAAGTAGTACCCCCAGGTGATAACCGTATTTTTCCGCGCCAGCACATGCAGCCACAACAAGGTTGCCAGGCTGCCAATCGGCGTGATTTTCGGCCCCAGATCACAACCGATCACGTTGGCGTAAATCATCGCTTCCTTGATTGCGCCGGTGGCGCTGGTTGCGTCGATCGACAACGCGCCGATCAGTACCGTGGGCATATTGTTCATGATGGACGATAAGAAGGCGGCCAGAAAACCGGTGCCAAGCGTCGCTCCCCACACGCCATAACCGGCAAGGATATCAAGCAGACCGGTAATATATCCGGTTAAACCTTCATTGCGCAAACCATATACCACCAGATACATACCCAGTGAAAAAATAACGATCTGCCATGGCGCTTCGCGCACTACTTTACGCGTGTTAATCACATACCGCGCTCATCGCCTGCCAGCCTGCGGGCGCCAGGTGATTGAAAGTGGCTTCGGCCAGAATAGAGCGGCAGGAATTTCCGGTACAAAGAAACAATACATTCATGATTACGCCGCGCAGCAGGCTGTGGTTTTGGCGGGAATGGCGGTGTCCTGCCCAAATACCGGAATCGTTGCCAGCGAATGAAACGCTTCCCACGCGATGCCCTGCGGGTCAACCGTCCAGTATTTATTCGATGCGGCATAACAGCATTGCGCATTGGATTGTTCCGCAGCGGGCAAGCCGGCTTGCGCCAAGCGCTGGTTCATTTCTTTTAATGCCGCGTCCGATTCAACCTGAATTCCCACATGATCCAAACCCGGTTTTGCGCCCCGCGCCGATAGGGCGAAATTGATATACGGATCGTCCAGCATCCATTTGGCGTAATCCGGTTTGCTGACAGATGGTTCGATACCAAATAGCGCGGAATAAAACCGGATATTGTCCGGCAGATTATCGACGGCGATATGGACATGAAAACGTTTCATAATGGTCTCCTTCGTTAGATGGCCAGAAAAATATGTTTTAGCTGTGATGTGTTAGCTGTTCTTTTCATCGCAACAAACTTCAGTGGAACTGCATGGAATGCCGGCGCAGCAATTCTCGGTGAGGTAGCCCAATAACGCATTCATGGTTGCAAAATTCGCCGAGTAATAAATAAAGCGGTTTTCCTGCCGGGCAACGACCAGCTCCGCGTGTGCCAGCTCTTTTAAATGAAAGGACAGCGTTGCATTCGGGATGCTCAATGTCCTGGCAAGCTGGCCTGCCGGAAGCCCCGGCTCACCGGCCTGAACCAGAGTCCGGAATATCGTGAGACGGGTTTCCTGCGCCAATGCGGCCAACGCTTTAATAGCACTATTCATTTCCATATTTCCATAATATTGGAAATATGGAAACAAGTCAACTTTCTGTGATCTGATTGGTGTTTGCAGTCTTGCAGGATTCTTGAGGCAACTCAGTTTGCCATTCCGGATGTAGAAAGAAGTCTTTATTAAGGAAGCTCTGAACAAGTGTCATTTCGAGCAAGAGCGAGAAATCTATTGCATTGATTATTAAAGATTCCTCACTACGTCCGGAATGACAGATGCGAGTTATTCAGAGTTTCCTTAATATTTCCCGCCGCATCCGTAATGACGGGATTCCTGATGTTTTCGCCAGGCTGCGAATGGCTGCGGTTTTTCAGTTACCGGGTGAATTGATGCGATTTACAACAGGTATGGCCAGGAACGGCTCCCTCGTCAGTCCGTCCAATGCGGACTGCGCTCATAACGAAAAATTGCAATAGCTTGTTAGAACATTGGTTTGTTGAGGGTTGAGTTATAGCGCTGTATGCCGGCCATGATTTCCGATTTTGCCAGTTCAACGCCATCCCAGCCTTGAATTTTCACCCATTTTCCTTCTTCCAGATCTTTGTAATGCGCGAAGAAATGGGCGATCTGAGACCGGATAAGTTGCGGCAAGTCTTCGTGGGATTCAATGTCCTGATAAAGATTGCATAATTTGCTGATGGGCACCGCTAACAATTTAGCATCTTCGCCGGCTTCGTCGGTCATTCTGAGCATGCCGAGCGGACGGCAGCGCACGACGACTCCCGTGATTAACGGCACGGGCGATATCACCAGAACATCCACGGGGTCGCCATCATCCGACAGCGTATGCGGAATATAACCGTAATTGCAAGGATAGTGCATGCATGTCGACATGAACCGGTCAACAAACATTGCGCCCGTTTCTTTATCAACTTCATATTTAATTGGATCCGCATTCATCGGAATTTCAATAATGACATTAAAGTCATTGGGAATGTCAGTCCCCGAGCCAACACGATCAAGATTCATTTTTTCTCCCGTTGCAGAATAAGGGTTACAGTATAGCGATAAATATTCATTGTTGTAGACGGAATGATTGCGTGCACCCGGTCTGGTTCGCAAGGATGAAACTGAAGCCGGAATGAGTGCCGCCGGCGGGCAACCCTATCCGGCTATTGAAGCGGCAATTTCATGATCGCGCATCAGAACCTGGAAGCAGTTACTTATTCAGGATACTTCATAGTAGGTACAATACCGGCAATTCGCGTAATTTCATCGTGGCAATTATTACTGGCTCAAACATGTCGACCTTATCATTAGACTCTTCTCATTTGCGCGTTACCATTGATCCGGATTCACTGGGGTTCCCGGATACATCGGAGTTGCTGCGGCAGCCCTTGTCCTGGATCGGGCAGGAGCGGGCGGAAGCGGCCGCGCGTTTCGGTCTTGGCATGATGCAGCCGGATTATCATTTGTTTGTGCTGGGAGAAGAAGGCGCGGGACGCTCTTCCCTGTTGCATCAAGCGATGACTGCCGCGGCGGCCGGCCAGCCGGCGCCGCCGGATTTGTGCTATCTGTACAATTTTGCCGCACCCGAAAAGCCGCTGGCTGTGCGTTTGCCTGCCGGACAAGGGCGGGCGCTGCGGCAGGCGCTGTCGCAATTGGCAAAATCGCTGCCGGCGGAGATCACGCGCTGTTTAAACGGACAGGATTTCAAGCTCAAGAGTGACCGCATCGAGAAGAAATTCAGGACGGAGGCGGGGCAGGCCTACACCCAGCTCGACAAATTTGCCGAATCGCTGCATTTCACCATTCATCGTGAAGACGAGCAGATTGTTTTTACCCTGCTGGATGAAAAGGGCGAGATGCTCACGGCGGAAAATTTATTGAAGCTGCCCAAGGCGCGCAGGGTTGAGATAGAGCAGGCGGAGCAGGAACTGCGTGAAGCGATTGTTGTTTATTTCGAGGAATTCAAGCGCGCAGAGAATGAAAAGAATATGGCGCTCGCCGCATTGCAGCGCCGCATTGTGCAGCCTTTGGTGGCGCTTGCGCTGAAGAAAATCCAGGATGGATTGCACCAGCCGTCAAAACAGCAGGACCGGTTGAAGACTTATTTTGCACAGGTGGAATCGGATCTCCTCGATAATCTCGCGTTATTTGAAACGGATGATATCGACGAAGAGAAGCGGCAGGCGGAACTCAATCAGATATTCGCCCGCTATCAGATCAATCTGGTTGTGGATAATGCGGATGGGCACGGCGCGCCGGTCATTATCGAGGACAACCCTTCCGCGTATGCATTGTTTGGCAGCATTGATTATCAATTTGAGAATGGCAAGCTGAAAACCGGCTTCATGCGTATCCGTGCCGGCAGCCTGCTGAAGGCGCATGGCGGGTTTCTCATGCTGCATCTGGGCGATTTGCTGACCGATGAGCCGTTGTGGATAAAGCTGCGGCGGTTTCTGCGCAGCAAGCGGCTGCAAATTGAAGAACCCGGTTCCGCATGGGCTTCCGGCACGCCGGTATCTCTTGAGCCCGAAGCGGTGGACGTGAGCATCAAAATCGTTCTGGTCGGATCGCGTGATCAGTATTATGACTTGCAGGAGATCGATCCTGAATTCATGCGGCGTTTCCGCGTGAAAGTGGATTTTGCCGGAAGTTTTATCGCCAGCGCGGAAACATACCGGGCATCGGCTGTTTTTGTCGCGCATGCCTGCGATGCAGCCAAATTGCCGCATTTTTCCGCAGCGGCGGTGGCGCGTTTGCTGGAAGAATCGCACCGGGAAGTGGAGGATCAGAAACGCCAGAGCGCCATTTTTGCGCGTACCGAAATGCTGGTGCTGGAGAGCGCGGCATTATGCAGCGCCCGCCGCGGGCGTTTGGTGGAAGTGGCGGATATTTCCGCAGCGTTGCAGGCGCGGACGTTGCGCCATAATTATCCGGATTTGCGCTTGCAGGAGTCCATCCTTGAGGGCGAAATCGCCATTGCATTACACGGTGCGCAAGCGGGGCAATTGAATGCGCTGACGCAGATCGATCTGGGCGATCACAGCTTCGGTACGCCGGTGCGTGTTACCGCGCGCACCTTTGCCGGGGAAGACGGCGTGCTGAATATCGCCCGCGAAGTCGATATGTCCGGCCCGATCCACGATAAAGGCATGATGATCCTGCAGAACTACCTGACAGGACTGTTTGCGCATATCGCGCCGCTTGCGTTGAGCGCGTCGATTGTGTTCGAGCAGGAATATACCAGCATCGAGGGGGACTCTGCGTCGTGCGCGGAATTTTATGCGCTGCTGTCATCGCTGGCGGAAGTGCCGCTGAAACAAAGTATCGCGGTGACGGGCGCGCTGAATCAATACGGCGAAGTGCTGCCGGTGGGCGGCATCAATGACAAGATCGAAGGTTATTTCAGGCTGTGTGAAAAGATGGGCCTGACCGGTGAGCACGGTGTGCTGATTCCTTACCAGAACCGCCAGCATTTGATGCTGGATCGCACAGTCATTGCCGCGGTTGAGCAGGGCTTGTTTGCCATCCATACCATGGAGCATGTCACGCAGGGATTGGAATTGCTGACCGGCTTGCCGGCGGGGGATATCGAATCGGGCCGTGTGTCCGGTTATTCATCCGGCACGGTCCTGGGCGATGCGCAGAAGACACTGCTGGCTTTCCGCCGCGCCTGTCAGATGACGCAGCATCCGAGAACCGAACACCGGCGGCTGCCGTCCCGCACGGAAAAATGATTGTGATTCCGGGTATCCGCATGGATTCCTGGTTCATTTGTTTTATGATGAGGTAACCGTATGAATACATCCGCGGAGATAACGGCCCGGCAACAACGCTACCGGGCTGTGCGCAAAGTGACGCTGATCGGGTCTGTGCTGGATTTTATCCTGGGTGTTGCAAAAATCCTGGTGGGCTGGCTGGCCAATTCTCAGGCGTTGATTGCCGATGGCATCCATTCCTTCTCGGACTTGCTGACCGATTTCATGGTGTTGTATGCCGCCA
>CAZDYN010000080.1:0-8501 GCA_964509635.1 uncultured Nitrosomonas sp.
AGCTTCATCTGGGTTTCTGTTTTTGAATAGAAAATTCTCTGGATCATTCAATATATACTGTACCGCAAACTGAATATCGATAATGTTTTCATCGTCTGTTAACATTAATGCTTCGCGCAGCACCTTGCTTCTTACATTGTTCCGGTAGCCAATTTCAACTGTACGGACCTGACTGACATTCACAACTTCCACTCTCTCAACCGGATAGGGAAAGTGCCAACGTAATCCTGCGGATGATGTATCGACATATTGACCAAATCGTAATACCACACCTCTATGGCCCTCATCTACAATATAAAAGCCACTACCTAACCACACCACAACCAACAAACCAAGGATTAGTATAATGCTTCCACTACTCTGCGGCTTAGATCCTTGAGTACGCGGCCCATCATCACCCCCTCCGCTTTTTTTTTGCCCAAACATGTCATTGATTTTTTTATTGAAATTCCGCAACACGTCATCTAAATCTGGTGGACCAGAATCGCCTTTATTTTTTCCCCATTGTGGATCATTTAATCCCATAATCATTCCTGTTTTGTTCGTTCAAAAAAGTTCTTGTACCGTAGCACAACCTCCAAGTACATTCTCGTTTTCTGTAGATCTCCCATGCAATTTCCTGGAGTTTTCCGCAATTGCTTCTGTCAACGCTTGCTTTATAAACTCTATACCATCACCTGCTTTTGCGCTTAAACGAATGCGCGATATTCTATCATATTCATCACGCGTGTAACCTTTACCGCCTGCCGCCAAACCGGTTAAGTCAATCTTGTTCAATATCAAAATCTGAGGAATCTCATCAGCACCAATTTCTTTTAGTATCTTGTTGACTTCCTCGACTTGCTCATCTCTATTTGGGTTGCCGGCGTCGATTACGTGCAGCAACATATCGGCTTGCACAGTTTCTTCAAGCGTAGCACGAAAAGCTGCCACTAATGTGTGGGGTAATTCACGAATAAATCCTACTGTATCCGAAATGACAACCGAACCGCCTTCCATCAAAAATAACTTCCTTGTCGTTGTATCCAGTGTAGCAAATAGCTGATCAGCAGCATACGACTGCGCGCGCGTTAATTTATTAAATAAAGTTGATTTTCCGGCATTGGTATAGCCGACAATAGATACCGATAGCACATTTGCACGCCGCCTTGATCGTCTTTGAACGTTCCGTTGACGCTGCAAAGTTGCAAGCCTTTCTTTAAGCAATTTAACTCGCTTCCTAATCAAGCGCCGATCTGTCTCCAATTGCGTTTCACCAGGACCACGTAAACCAATACCGCCTTTTTGTCTTTCAAGATGCGTCCACCCGCGTACTAAACGGGTTGCAAGATGCTCCAGTTGAGCCAACTCTACCTGCAGCTTACCTTCGTGACTCTTCGCGCGCTGGGCAAAGATATCCAGAATCAGACTGGTACGATCAATGACATTGCAATTTAATTGCAAGGATAGATTACGTTGCTGAGCTGGAGATAAATCATGATTAAAAATAACCAGCGCAGCTTTGGTTTGCATTAAGACTTGCGCGATCTCATCGACTTTGCCGCTTCCAATATAGGTTGTGGGATCTGGGCAAGAGCGCTTTCCTTCCACAATTGCCACAATCTGCAGTTTATCGCTGCTGGCTAATTGCTGTAACTCTCGCAGACTATCTTTATGATCACCCTTTCCAAAGTCAACACCGACCAGAATAGCTGTATGCGCAGCTATTAATTTATTCATGCCCGATTCAGGCATCAAGTATCACGTGTTTCCATTGTTTCAATGGGAATAGTAACAGCTCTTGCGGGCACAACTGTAGAGATTGCATGTTTGTATACCATTTGCGTAACCGAATTTTTCAACAGCACTACATATTGATCAAATGAATCAATCTGTCCTTGTAATTTAATACCATTTACTAAATATATCGATACCGGAATATGTTCTTTCCGCAATATATTTAGAAACGGATCTTG
This sequence comes from uncultured Nitrosomonas sp., assembly GCA_964509635.1. GTDB lineage: Bacteria > Pseudomonadota > Gammaproteobacteria > Burkholderiales > Nitrosomonadaceae > Nitrosomonas. The sequence goes on from CAZDYN010000080.1 coordinate 1,956, forward strand.
CAGTAACTGTCCCTTGTTACCCATAGGTAATTCCCTATTCTAATTATTGGTTATCGGAATAGTGACTCTACTTTATTTTCAAATGCAAATCTACACCACATTGTACTTATACAGTAGAACCGTCATATCAAATTAATTTTGCCAGCTAGAAAATCATTCACTGCTTTGTTGCAAGCATTCAGACTATATTCACACAACCTGAATGCTTGGATTTGATTATTACTCAGAAACAAAATTCAACAAAACTGCGCTTTCATCCTTCAATTTCAACAATTAAAACGGTACCGGTCTTGGCGTATTATTATTGGAAGGTGGCAGAATCGGCAGTTTGATATCCGGTTGTTCACCTGTTAATGTTTTCAGGAAAGCAACAATACTGTCAATCTCCTTCTTGTTAAAATCACGATCCAGTTGTACTTTACCCATGATCTTCACGGCATCTTCCAAGGTTGCGGCTGCACCATCATGAAAGTAGGGATAGGTTAACTCAATATTGCGCAAAGTTGGTACTTTAAAAACATTTAAGTCGGTATCCTTCCCGGTAACAGCTTTTCTTCCTTCCGCTTTGCTCGTTGTTTTATAAGGATGGTGCACACCGAATTTCTGGTATAGCGCGCCACCCGCTGCGGGGCCGTTATGACAACCGGCACATCCACTGCTCTTGAATAACTCATAACCTTCCAGTTCCTGCTGGCTGAGCGCTTTCTTGTCACCTTCCAGCCATTTGTCGAAACGTGAGCCCGGTGTAACCAGAGTCTCTTCAAAGGCAGCTATCGCAGTCGTTACCCGATCAATATCAACCTGGTCAGAACCAAATGATTTTTCAAAGCGGGCACGGTACTGAGGCATTGATTGCAGTACTTCAACAGCAACTTTATGTGATGAAGCCATTTCACCTGGATTAGCGATTGGACCGCCAGCTTGTTCTTTCAAATCCTTGGCACGGCCATCCCAGAATTGCGCCAAATTCATACTGGCATTTAATACAGTAGGCGCATTAATAGGACCCTGCTGCCATGCGTGACCAATAGACGTCGGAATATTATCTGTCCCGCCCATGCTCAGATTATGGCAAGAATTACAGGAAATAAATCCAGATTTCGATAAGCGTGGGTCAAAAAATAACATTTTACCCAATTCAACCATATCCGCATTGGTTACTTTTGTAGCTTTAATGGGTTGTATGGGTTCATTGGCAGAAACATTCATCGCAGTGACAAAAGCGCCAATCGATAACACTGACGCAACCAGTGTACGCATCTTCATCGGTATTCTCCCTAAGTAAATTAAAAACGGCTGTAATGGCGCAGCCGATTACGCCTGATGAAACGCCCACAAATGGGAATTTTGTAAAAACAGCGAAATTTGCAGAGTAACTCAAACAATCCTTAGAAATCTTTAAATCAGCTATTTATTCGTTTATTTCCAACTGATCAGTCAAAATCTCTCCCGCATCGCCGGTTAAAATTTCTTGATCGCAACTCGCAGCACTTTGACAAGGATCTGTCTTTAATAGACGTGACAATTCAGTCAATGCTTGCTTGTAAACCTTGCGTTTAAACTCAACAACCGAATCCAGCTCTACCCAATATTGATTCCACCGCCAAGCATCAAATTCCGGATGCGAACTTCTACGCAAGGAAACATCACTGTCGCGTCCTATCAAACGCAACAAATACCAGATTTGCTTCTGCCCCTTGTAATTTCCACGCCACTCACGCCGGATCCACCGGTCAGGCACTTCATACCGCAACCAATCGCGCGTGCGTCCGACAATTTCAACATGATTGGGGCGCAGACCTATCTCTTCGCTTAATTCCCGATACATAGCCTGCTCGGGGCTCTCTCCCGACTTAATGCCGCCTTGGGGAAATTGCCAAGAATTTTGTCTAATACGTTTACCCCAGAAAACCTCATTCTTTGAATTCAGGAGGATAATACCAACATTGGGGCGATATCCATTACGGTCAATCATATGAATTACTCATTTGACCCATCAAATGGGTAGATTTTTTCATACTTTACGACAGATTGAAAGTATCCATAAAACAAAAACCCATACCTTACACCGTTTCTGTCAATCGAAAATAAATTACTTGTTTTCAATGCAGGGACTAATCCCCACTTTACCAAGTATTTCAAGGTAAAATCACCATAACTCAATTATCATAATGGAATTACCTCATGCGCGTCTCGCAATTTTTTATTTCGACCCTTAAAGAAGCTCCTGCCGAAGCAGAACTCATCAGCCACAAACTGATGCTACGCGCTGGAATCATTAAACGCCTAGGTAGCGGGTTATATACCTGGATGCCGCTAGGTTTAAGAGTATTACGTAAAATAGAAAATATCGTTCGTGAAGAAATGAATAAAAGCGGCGCTGTGGAAGTGCTGATGCCCGCCATACAACCTGCTGAATTATGGCAAGAAACCGGCCGATGGGATGTGTTTGGCCCGCAAATGTTAAAAATCAAGGATCGCCACCAGCACGATTTTTGTTTTGGCCCCACGCATGAGGAAATTATCACTGATATAGCACGCAGGGAGATCAAAAGCTATCGCCAGCTGCCATTGAATTTTTATCAAATCCAAACAAAATTTCGCGATGAAATCCGTCCACGTTTCGGCGTTATGCGCGCACGCGAATTTATGATGAAGGATGCTTATTCATTTCATACTGATGAAAACAGCTTGATGCAAACTTATCAACTCATGCATGAAACCTACAGTCGCATTTTCACCCGCCTTGGACTGAAATTCCGCGCGGTCGCCGCCGATACTGGCGCAATTGGAGGTAGCGGCTCCCATGAATTCCATGTCCTGGCAGATTCCGGAGAAGACGCCATCGCTTTCTGCCCCGACTCAAACTATGCTGCCAATATCGAACTGGCAAGCTCAATGTTTTCCCAACAAGAACGAAGCGCTCCGGATGGCGATATGCAAAAGATCGCAACACCCGGCAAGAAAACCTGCGCCGAAGTTGCTGATTTTCTAAAAATTCCATTGCAAAAAACCATCAAAACCCTTGCAGTCAAAACGAAAAATAAAATATTTCTGTTACTGCTGCGCGGCGACCATCAACTGAACGAATTAAAAGTGCGGAAAATACCCTTTTTATCCGAGTTCCAGATGGCCAGTGAAGAAGATATCCTGCACGAAACAGGAACAGTACCTGGATATATCGGTCCTGTTGGTTTGGAAACTTGCGTGATAGCCGATCAGACCGTCATGAACATGAGCAATTTTGTATGCGGTGCAAATGAAGAAGGCTTTCACTTAACTGATGTCAATTTTGATCGCGATCTCAAACTACCGGATCATGTTTTCGATATCCGGAATGTCATTCCGGGCGATGCATCTCCGGATGGCAAAGGCAAACTAGAAATCTGCCGCGGGATTGAAGTGGGACATATTTTCCAGTTACGCACAAAATATTCTGAAATGATGAAAGCAAGTTATCTCAATGAATCGGGCCAAGCCCAATACATGGAAATGGGCTGCTATGGTATAGGCATCTCACGCATTGTTGCAGCTGCCATTGAACAAAATCACGATGAACATGGCATCATTTTTCCAATTGCAATCGCTCCTTTTCAGCTTGTAATCGTACCAATCGGCTTGCAAAAAAGCGCCCAAGTCAAAGATGTCGTAGAAGAACTCTATCGGCAATTCTCCGCTGCCCGGATCGAGGTACTTTTAGACGATCGCGACGAACGTCCCGGTGTTATGTTTGCCGATATGGAGTTAATGGGGATCCCCCACAGGATCGTTATCGGCGAGCGTGGACTCAAGCAATCAATCATTGAATATCAAGGACGGAAAGATCAAACTTCACAAGCAATACCTATTGATGAAATTTTCTCATTTATAACAACAAAACTATGCACAAACTAATCGGCACGGCATCCCTTTTACTGTTATCCGGTTTCAGTCATGCCAATAACTTGCAGTATGAACAACTCGCTGCCAGTACTCAGACCGTCATATTTCACGGCACCAGCGATCAGGCTGTTTCTTACACGGAATACGCCGCCGTGGCTGACAGTATCGCCTGGTTAATCAACATGAGCCGCCGCCTGGAGAAATTCATACCGGATCCATTAGAACGGGAAGAGTTTCTAAGAACGGTTTATTACGAAGCAACACGCGCAGGCCTAGATCCGCAGCTTGTGCTGAGCATTATCCAAATCGAAAGCGGTTTTAAGAAATATGCCGTTTCGCATGCGGGTGCGCGCGGGTATATGCAAGTCATGCCGTTCTGGGTTGGCGTCATCGGTCACCAAGATCATAATCTTTTTCATTTACGCGTGAATTTGCGTTATGGATGTACCATTCTGCGTCACTATTTGAATAAGGAAAAAGGCGATTATTTCCGTGCTCTGGGGCGATATAATGGCAGTCTCGGTGAAACTGCCTATCCGCAATTGGTTTTTGACAAATGGTTAACTACGTGGCGCTATGATTCATCATCACCGAACAGTTAATATATTGCTATCAATATGATTAATCAGGAAATCTATACGAATCTATCAGTATCTTTAACGGACACTCTTCTCAACCGACTTTGATTCAATAAACTTTTCAATACTTTCGCGCGAAATAATACCAAGCTGACGCGCAGCCGGATTACCTTCCGGATCAAAAAAATAAGTGCTCGGCAATAATGAGATCTCATCCAGTTGTGAAGCGATTTTCCGGTCGCCTAATACGATGGGATAAGTAATTGACATCGATCGCACAAAATCCATAACCACTTGCGCATCACCAAAATCCATTGCCACACCGATCACGATAATATCTTTACGATTCTCATGTAACGCAATCAAATCCGGAATTTCTTTCAGGCAGGGCGGACACCAGGTTGCCCAGAAATTAACCAGTATCCACCGTCCTTTATAATTCTCAAGTTTATGAATTTTCCCGGTCGTATCCTGAAACTGAAATGCTTGTACCTGGAAACTCAACAACATTGCCATACAAAATAATACTGTCGATTTAAGTCTCATCTTGCAGCAGAGCTTCCATTCAATCCTATTGATAATCGCGCGCGAGCTTAGCTTTTATACTTGCGGATGGGCTCTTTCGAGCTTGCTATGCAGTTTATTAAGCGCGCTGAGATATGCTTTTGCAGAAGCTACAACAATATCGGTATCCGCGCCATGCCCATTGACGATACGATCAGATTTCTGTAACCGCACAGTCACTTCGCCTTGCGCGTCGGTTCCACTGGTAATATTGTTCACCGAAAATAATTGTAGCTTGGTCTCACTGGACAACAACGTTTCAATTGCCCGGAAAGTCGCATCCACCGGACCACTTCCTTGAGACTCGGCGCGCATTTCATTACCATCATCGGAAATCACGATACGCGCATAGGGAGTCTCGCCCGTTTCGCAATGCACAGTCAGTGATATCAGTCGATAACGCTCCTGTAACACCAATACTTCATCCGATACCAGCGCATGCAGGTCTTCATCGAAGATTTCATGCTTCTTATCCGCCAATTCCTTAAATCGCATAAAAGTATTATTGAGCATTTCTTCCGATTTCAGTTCGATACCCAGTTCCATCAAGCGATTACGGAATGCGTTACGTCCCGAATGTTTTCCCAGCAATAATTTGTTTGCTCCCCAGCCTACATCTTCTGCGCGCATAATTTCGTATGTTTCCCGGTGTTTCAATACACCATCCTGGTGAATACCCGATTCATGTGCAAAAGCATTGGCCCCTACAATCGCTTTATTAGGTTGAACCGGAAAACCGGTAATACCGGAAACCAGCTTACTTGCCGATACGATATGCGTGGTATCGATTTTTGTATCGCAGGAAAAATAGTCCTGACGCGTGCGCACAGCCATCACGACTTCTTCCAGCGCAGCATTACCCGCACGCTCCCCCAGACCATTGATGGTACACTCAACCTGCCGCGCGCCATTCATAACGGCAGCCAGTGAATTGGCTACCGCCAACCCTAAATCGTTATGACAATGTACCGAGAAAACTGCCTTGCCGGAATTAGGAATACGTTCACGTAAGTTACGAATCAGCGTACCGAATTGATCAGGCATGGTATAGCCAACCGTATCCGGAATATTCAGTGTGGTTGCACCGGCATCAATCACAGCTTCAAGTACCTGGCACAGGAAATCTATTTCTGAACGGCCGGCATCTTCCGGAGAGAACTCAACATTATCGGTATATTGACGCGCCCATTTCACAGCCTTCACTGCTTGTGCAATCACCTGATCAGGCGACATTCGCAGTTTATTCTTCATATGAATCGGCGATGTCGCAATGAATGTATGGATACGTGCTGATTGCGCACCTCTTAACGCCTCTCCGGCGCGTTGAATGTCCGCTTCAATTGCGCGCGCCAGACCACATACCACACTATCTTTTACCGAATCGGCAACCGCCTTGACAGCTTCAAAGTCTCCATTTGAAGCTGCCGGGAAACCTGCTTCAATGACATCCACGCCCATGCGTTCCAGTTGCCAGGCAATGCGCACTTTTTCTTCTTTAGTCATGGATGCACCAGGACTTTGT
>CAZDYN010000081.1:0-8393 GCA_964509635.1 uncultured Nitrosomonas sp.
GATTGGGCCGCGGCCATGGCGGAGCAGACGGCTGCTACGCAAAATAACGCTGCCGGAGAAGCGGCGGAGGTGGATGACTGGGCTGCCGCTATGGCAGAGCAGGCGACATCCACGCACAGTCACGCTGATAGTACCAGAGGAAGCACCTTGACATCGGCTGATACAGGAAAAGGCGGCAATACGATGCCGGGCGCGCCAACAGCCTCAGTATTCGAAGAGTTTTCAAAAGATGGCGCATCACACAATACACGCCATGACATTGATATGATTCTCGATATTCCCGTTCAACTGACTGTTGAGCTGGGGCGCACCAAGAGTGCTATCAAGAACTTGCTACAACTGGCCCAGGGTTCGGTGGTTGAACTGGATGGCATGGCTGGCGAACCGATGGATGTGCTGGTCAATGGTTGTCTGATTGCGCAAGGTGAAGTCGTGGTGGTAAATGATAAGTTCGGTATCCGGCTGACCGATATCATCACGCCCAGTGAACGTATTCGCAAACTTAATCGCTAGAGCGCATAAATGCTGATTCGATATTGCATGCTTTTGATAATGGCGTTCCCGTTTTCTGTTTGCGCGGAAACGGCAAAGCCAGGTTATATGCCGCCGCCTTCCGTGCTGTCCACTGAGAATACGTTGCAGATGGCGGGCGGGTTATTTCTGGTATTGGCGATCATAGTAGGAGGAGCATGGCTGCTCAAGCGCTTTGCGCTGATATCCACAACTGCCGCAGGTGTGGTCAAGGTTGTGGCTGCTGCCGGGGTGGGACAGAGAGAACGGGTGGTCGTTGTTGAAATAGATAACACCTGGCTGGTGCTGGGTGTGGCGCCCGGGCGGGTTAACAAATTGCATGCGATGCATAAACCTTCAGCCGATACCGCCGGTATGGCACCGGATAATCCACCTGCTGAAACATTTGCCGCGCAGCTTAATCAGAGTGTCCAAAAAGAAAATGCATAATAGACTGGTATCGATCATGGGTTCATTTTTGCAGCGTACCGGAATCGGAACGTATTTTTATCGCGGCTTGAACGGCTTAAGCAAGCGTAATCTGCTCCGGATAACGCTGCTCTTTGCTGGCTTTGTCGCTTTGCCGGCCTTTGCGCAGAAATCCGGTTTCCCGGCATTCACCAGTTCGCCGAACGCAGATGGCAGCGCAACTTACACGTTGAGTCTGCAAACGCTTATATTGTTGACATCATTGACGTTTTTGCCTGCGATGGTATTAATGATGTCGAGTTTTACCCGCATCATTATTGTGTTGTCGTTGCTCAGACTGGCATTGGGCACGCAATCGTCTCCGCCTAATCAGGTGTTGCTGGGATTGGCGTTGTTTCTGACCTTTTTTATCATGTCACCGGTCATTGACCGTGTTTATAACGAAGCTTATCTGCCTTTTTCCGAAGACCGGATCAACATAATGGAAGCGGCCGAGAAAGCCAGTGTGCCGCTGAAATCGTTCATGCTGCATCAGACCCGGGAAACCGACCTGGCGCTTTTTGTTCAGATCTCTGATAGTGAAGAGATCGAAAGCCGCGATAAAGTACCGTTGAAGATATTGGTTCCAGCCTATATCACCAGTGAGTTGAAAACAGCATTTCAGATTGGTTTCGTTGTCTTCATTCCATTTCTGATTATCGATCTGGTGGTGTCGAGCGTGTTGATGGCGATGGGTATGATGATGCTGTCGCCGATGATTATTTCACTGCCGTTTAAGTTAATGCTGTTTGTCCTGGTCGATGGCTGGCATTTAATTATCGGTTCGTTGACGCAAAGCTTCTATACCTGAAAGGAAACGTATTATGACCCCAGAAAGTGCAATGACGATCGGCCGGCAAGCGCTTGAGATCACATTCATGGTTTCCGCACCCTTGCTGCTTTCGGCGCTCGCGACCGGCTTATTGGTCAGTATCTTCCAAGCCGCGACACAGATCAATGAAATGACCCTGTCATTCATACCGAAATTGTTGGTCATGTTCTTGGTCATGGTATTGGCCGGACCTTGGATGATCGCCATCATGACTGATTACATGCAGCGGCTTTTCACCAGTATTCCCTGGCTGGCGGTCGGTTAATGCCGGATAGCAGGGTTCGGCTGCCGATCTTGTTGTCAGTTAATGGATTGACTGGTCAATCGAATGATTCAGCATCATGATCAGTATTACTACAGCTGAATTAAATACATTGCTGGCAGCCTTTCTCTGGCCGCTCAGCAGAATCCTGGCGCTGATTGCGACAGCGCCGATTCTGGGAAATCCGAGCATTCCGGTCAGGGTGAAACTGGGATTGGCGATTATGATCACCACCCTGGTTATGCCGGTCGTGGAAAAATCATTACCACAGATTGATCCCGCATCGGGTGTGGGTTTAATCGTTCTGCTGCAGCAAGTGCTGATTGGCGTTGCCATTGGATTTGTCATGCGCATTGTTTTTGTTGCAGTGGAAATGGCGGGTGAATTGATCGGTTTGCAGATGGGGCTTGGTTTTGCAATTTTCTTTGATCCGCAGAATTCCGGACAGATCGATATTGTTGGCCGTTTCCTGGGCGTGATTGCCAGTCTGGCGTTTCTCGCGATCGATGGACATTTGATGATGATTGCTTTGATTTCACAGAGCTTCAGCACCTTGCCAATTGCTTCGGAAGGAATGACGGACGCAACGTTTATTACGCTTGCAAACTGGGGCGGTGAAATTTTTAAATCCGGCTTGCAATTATCACTCCCCGTTCTCACAGCACTACTGATTACCAACCTTGCTTTGGGCATTCTGACGCGAATGGCGCCGCAATTAAATATTTTCGCGGTTGGTTTTCCTCTGACACTCTCCATCGGTCTTTTTGTTCTTGCGCTGAGCATGCCATTTTATGCGCCGATCCTGGAGCATCTGGTGCATGATGGATTGAATCTGATGATGGGGATTCTGAATGTCAATAAAATCGATATGCCGTAACTGTCTTGCCGCTTTCCCGGGGAGCGATTCTGATGGATTTCTTGCGGATTGATTCTTGATACATAAACAGACAATTTTATCCTTCTTTTTCACTGCTCATCTTGTGTTCAAAAGCTGTTAAAGTGATTATCTGTTTACTGGAGGCTGTTTATTAACATGGACAATGCGGACATTTGCCGGTTTGGTTAATAACTTATGACATTTAAGTCACGTTTACTTGGCTCATTGCGCAAGTTTTCTTCATCCCCGGAGTTGCATCACGGTGAAGAGATCGCCATGTCTGACGATAGACCGGCAATTGATGGCGCATCGGACTCCAGGCAGCAATTTGTTGCGGCGGATGAAATCAAACAATTGCTTGATATCGCGCATCGTGACCGTCTTGGCGCCGAAGATCAAGCGATTAAGGAGGCGCATAAGCGTATCGAGGCAGAAAATATCGCGCGTGTGGCTGCTGAAGCAAGAGCGCGGGCTGAAGCCAACGCCAGAATCGCGGCTGAAACAAGAATTCAGGCCGAAGCGATGGCTACTGATCAAGCCCGGGCAAGAGCGAAGGCTGAAGCGCTGGCGATCAGAGAAATCAATGCGCGCCGGGAGCTTGAGATGAAAGCCCGGTTGTTTGCGGATGAAAAGATTAAGGCTGAGAAAGCCCTAAGTGCTTTATTGGAAGCCAAAATCAAAGCGGAAGCTTCGATTGTTGAAAAAATGCAGAAGCGTGTTGAACAAGAAGCGGCTGCTTTGGACAAAGCGCATGCAGCGGCACTAAAAGAAAACGAAGCGTCTGAGATTGCTCTGTATCGCGCCAAAGTAGCGGAAGAGGCGCGTCTCGCCGCGCTGGCCGCGATTGAAGCAGAAGCGCGCGCAGCGGTGCTGGAGAAAGCAAAAATTCAGGAGGCGCAGAAAATGATGGCATTGGCCAGGGCGCATGAAGAAGCTGAGAAACAGGCCATTGAAGAAATACAGGTTCGCTCGCAAATGGAAGCGCAAACTCTGGCGCAGGCTGCCCGGCGCTTGGACGCTGAGAAGAAAGCGAGAGAGAAGGAGGAGGCTAGGTTGAAAGTTGAGACCGCTGCTGTACAAGCTGCGGTGGAGAAAGCCGGAGCTGAAGCTGCTGCGGCCGAGCAAGCCAGGCAAAGAAGTGAATTAGATATGTGCGCGGCTATTGCGGCGCGCGATAAAGCCGATGCGGAAAAAGTGGCTGCTGAAATTGCCGAATCTATTCTTGCAAAAGAGAGCGCCGCTGCTGATGCTATTAAGGCCCGCCTGATTGCGGAATCAGAGTTGCTTGAAGAAGCCAATCAGAGAATGCAAACTGAGGCTGAAGCTTTGGCCGCTGCAGAAGCGGCTTTACGTGCTGAGAAAGAAGCTAAAGCAAGCGCCAGTGAAAAAAAGAAAGCGGAGGCGGCTGCGGTCAAAGAATATCAAAAACGTATTAAGGCGGATGAAGAGGCGATCAAACAAGCCGAAGCCCGTGCGGAAGCCGAGAAAGCTGCGAGGCATGCTGCTAGCAGTAAGATTGAGGCTGAACAGCGATTAAAAACCGCTGCAGAGGCGAAAGCGCAGATGGATATTCTCGCAGCCCAAGAAACCGGTGTTAAAGCGGATTTAGAGCAGCAACTACAGGAAGATGCAGAAATTCGTGCGAGAGTGATAACCGATGCGAAACAAGCAGTGGCCGAGCGTCTTGAGATCGAACAGAAAATTACAGGGCTGGCAATTACCAGGGCACAAGCTAAAATCATCGCCACTAATAAAGTTAAAGCACAGCTTGAAGCAGAAAAAACCGCTACCCGGATAGCATTGGAAAAAGCCAGAATAGAATCTGCTGCGCTTGTTGCAATGCAGGAACGCATAGCCTTGGAATCAAAAGCGCTGGAAGCCGCGGCAGCCCGGGAAGCTGTGGAGGTCATGGCGAAAGAGGCGTTGTTTGCGCGCTCTCAAGCGGATAAGGAGGCGACTGCTGCTGCAACAGTCAGAATCCGTGCAGAGATTGCGGCTGCGGAGCATTCCCGTAACAGAATGGCTGCAAGTGCAAGAAATCAGGAGCCGGGTCATCCGTTATCGAATGCAACAAACGCTGATCCGCCGATTGCTGGATCAAAGAGTTAAGAGTCTGGTGTGTCATGAATCGAAACTTTGGGTCCATTCAAGTACTTCCTTGTAATCTCCGCGGAAAATTACCGGTTCTTTATTTTTCTTTATCTGATACGCATACATCGGATCGTAATATTCGGTGAGTAAAACAGTTATCCAGGCTTCATGATCATGGATGCTTCCTGTAGCTGATTGGGTTTTCAGAGCGTGTGCCAGGAGATCATATAAGTATCTATAGCGCTCTAATCCCAGGCGTTTTTGAATCCGCAACAGGCTGTTGTAAAGATAGCTGCTGAAATATTCGAATCCTTGTTCGGAGTGTTTCATCTGAAAGCCTGTCAGCATATCGGTGATATATTCTTGTAATATTCGCTGTATGCGAAATTCCAGCGGCATTTCTATCAGCGCGAGAGGTGAGCGCCGCATGGTCTGGAAGAAGGTCTCCGGGATTGCGATGGCGCCGATATTCCGGCTTTCATCTTCAACAAAAAGTTTATTCTTGCTGAGTCCAGCATGAGCCGTGCGCAATAAATCAATGGCTAATGTGTGCTCAAAATTGGATTGAGTCGGTTGTTGATCAATCGTATGGCCGAAGCTTGAGCCGCGATGCATGGCGTGTTTTTCTAAATCGATACTGGCGCCGATTTCATTAATCAGCAGCGTTTTTGCCACACCTGTTTTCCCGCCTATTCGCACCATGGAAAGATTGGCGGCGGCATCGTCAATTATCCGCATAAGGTATCGTCTGAGCGCTTTGTAGCCGCTTTTGATTACGGGTGCGGTAATGCCTGTTTCACTGATCCACTGGTGCGCTATGTTTGACCGCATTCCACCGCGCCAGCAAAAGATATGTGTGCCGGGATTCTGGGCAATGGCGGTGCACCAATGCTGGATGCGCTTTTGTTTAAGTTCGCCGCCTACTAATTGATGGCCAAGCTGTATAGCTGCCTGTGCTCCTCTTTGTTTGTAGCAGATTCCAACTAAATGGCGTTCGTGGTTGTTCAGAATGGGAAAATTGAGCGAGTTAGGCAAACTGCCTCTAGCAAATTCGTCCTCAGAGCGAACATCCAGAAATGGAGTGTCGTGTACAAATAAATTATGAAATTGTTCAATGGCAACTAAATAATCAGACATTGCTTGATATTTATTTGATTTCTGATAGAAGGTAAAAGCAGAGTAAAAACGCTTTAAGAAAGCGTCATCCGGAGCAACCCTAAAGTCATAGAATACGCCGTGAAATTCCCGATAAAGCAATTGTTGTTTTGGTGCAACACCAATTTAATATTGCCTTGACAGGAAAAAGCACCTTATATAAGCTGCGGAGTGGTCAAATATGACACACTTATATTTATTAAGCAATGTCAGCGGTAAGCGTTTGAATGAAAATTTTCCAGCCAGCAAAGAGTGCGTTATTAAAGATTAATAATCAGAGTTGGCACGCTCAACCAGAATTTCTTGCTTATAAAAGCAAGATGACAAGTACCATTACTTCGAGGGGAAGATCTTGAGTTCGACAATAACCAAGTTGAACGCTCCGCTAACGCAAGCGTTTGATTTTCAACCTTCAAGCGAATTACAATTAACACCGACACCGACACTCAATACGCTCATTCAGCGATTGGCGGGTTTTGATACCCTAACGAGCGCTTTAGAATATGCAGCACAGGGTGCGACGGGGTATAACTTTTATGACGCGAAGGGTAATTTACGTTCGATTCTGCCTTACAGTATGCTTAGGCGGAATGCCCGTATTATGGCTCAACGCTTATTGGGTTTTAATTTACCCCGTGGTAGCAGGGTTGCGATCATTGCTGATACCTCACCAGAGTTTGTCGAGTTGTTTTTTGCATGTCGCTATGCTTGTTTAGTGCCTTTTGCAATGCCGATTCCGGTCAATCTGGGTAGTCATGCAATATATGTACAGCAGTTGAGAGGGATGCTTGAAAGCAGTCAGGCAAGTATCGCTCTGGCAAATATTGATTATGCCGGTTTTCTGGAAGAGGCGGTTGCAGGAGCAACCTCGATACAGTGGGTGGGAACACCGGGGAAGCTAAGCAAACTACCTGCATTAGATATCGAATTACGGCCCAACCATCCTGATGAAACTGCTTACTTGCAATTTACATCGGGTAGTACCCGTACTCCTCGGGGGGTGGTAATTACTGAGCGGGCTTTGATGTGTAATTTGCAAGGCATAGTACGTAATGGCCTGGAGATAAAACCCGACGATCGCTCTGCATCGTGGTTGCCTTTTTATCATGACATGGGTTTGGTTGGATTGGTTTTGGCGCCAATGGTTACGCAAATATCTGTCGATTATTTGGCGACACGTGACTTTGCAATCCGGCCGCTACAGTGGTTACGTCTAATTAGTCGTAATCGTTGCACTGTTGCGTTTAGCCAGCCTTTTGGCCTGAAACTCTGCACTTTGCGTGTAAGGGAGTCTGATCTCAAAGAATTGGATCTGAGCTGTTGGCGTGCTGCAGGTATTGGTGCAGAAATGATCCGGCCTGAGACTTTGAGAAATTTCGCAGAAAAATTCGCTTCAGCAGGTTTTGATGGAAATGCTTTCTTGCCTTGTTACGGTCTTGCAGAATCTACGCTCGCGGTTACCTTCTCAGAAATTGGTAAGGGATGCAAAAGTATACAAGTTGATAGTAAAGCATTGATCGATAAAAAAATGGCTGTCCGATTGCAAGCCGATGGGCGTAAGCAAAATGAATTTGTAAATTGTGGGCGCCCATTGCCTGGGCATATTGTTAAAATTGTCGGTGAAGATGGTCAACAAGTATCAGAAATGATGGTTGGCAGTGTTCTGGTGCATGGCGATAGTGTGATGACGGGCTACTATAATAATCCGGAAGAGACAAACAAAGCGCTTAAGCATGGTAGTTGGCTGGATACTGGGGATATTGGTTTTTTGTTTGAAGGTGATTTGTTTATTACCGGGCGTCGTACAGATGTCATTATTGTCAATGGCCGCAATATTCGTGCACAAGATATTGAAGAGCTGGCTGAACAGCAGCCGGAGGTTAGGTCACGCGAGGCTTCGGCATTTGGAGTAAATGATGAGGATGGAACAACGACTATTGTGCTGGTTATTGAGTGTAGACTTACTTCTGTGACGGAGCGTCAATCGTTGACAACCAGACTGCAGCAACTCGTTTACATGGCGTTTGGAGTAAATTGTGTCGTAGAATTGGTTCCGCCTCATACTTTGCCGCGAACTTCATCTGGGAAGCTCTCTCGTTTTGCAGCGAGGCAGGGTTATATTCAAAGAACCAACTTGGCAGGCCAGTTGTCTTTTGTAGAATCAGGCGATAGATAGAAAGCATGTCAAAAATAGTAGC
>CAZDYN010000082.1:0-8313 GCA_964509635.1 uncultured Nitrosomonas sp.
GGTCAAATGCGAAAGCCGTTCCAGGGAATTTCGCGGCGTATTTTCTGCCGGCGCGCACGGTAATTTCGACTTCTTCCGAGATGCTTTTGCAACTGCTGGGCAGTTTATCCAGATTCTGGCCCATGATCATGGTGCCTTCATGATCCATGATATGGTCTTCGTCCATATGGTGGTGGTGATGCATGTCACCATGTTCCGCGGATTGCGGTTGCGTACCGTGAGTGCTGTGATCGATGGGGTGAGCGTGGCTTATTTCATGATCGTCACCATGATCCGTGGTATGTTCGCCTGTAGCGCCGTGGTCATGTTTATGGTCAGTTGAAGCATCGCTGCTGTCCTGATTCATGCTGTGGTCACTATGATCATGATGGTCATGTTCATCCGGTTTCTTGGCTGGTTCTTGTGCGATCGCGTGCGCACTGAAAGCGAGAATACCGGCAAGTAAGAAAGTAATAGTTGTTGTCTTAGCCATTATTGATTACTCCCTTTGGTGCTTTTTAAACGTGAAACCGCTGCAATCGTGCTTTGTCTGATTCGCTCCCGTTTGGCGAAAATCAGATAGATGAAAAGTCCTGCCAGCAGACCATATAGCGCGTTGAGCAGCGAGGTTTGTGTCGCGGCATCAAAACCGGTTTGTCCGGCGGGCGAACCCAGGCTTGCCCATTCATCGAGATCCTGCCATATGGGCAGTCTTCGTTCGTAATATTCTTTGGTGAAATACTTGTTCAGATCAATGCCAAAGTGACTCACCTTGGGTAAGCCCTCTCCATTCAGATAGGATTTATAGACGATGGAGCTCATGCTGCCGCCTTCCGCCATGCCGTTCGTGGTAATTCCTTTCTCCCGATGGTCATGGATCAGCCAATCGCCTTCGCCATAACTGTGCTTGCCGTCATTGACGGTTTCCAGTTTCAGGTCAATACGCTGCGCGGGCGCCATATCAAAGACATCACGCATGATCTGTGCCATCGGATTGTGTTCCACGCCGTCGTAATGTGTGATCGTGGCATGGTGGCCGTGCGTATGTACCGCGATCAACTCGCCTCCGCTGTTCAGCAAGCGCAGTTTTATTTTCTGGTCCGGCTCAACAATGATCAGGGATTCCCGCAAGGTATAAGGGAATGACAGACCATTCAGGGTAAAATAATCCTCGGTTGAGTCGGTGATGTCATAACGGCGGTTCATGTCGCGCGCAATCAGTCTGGGATCGTTGTATTTCTGAATAATCGCTCCCAGTTCCTTGTCCATCGCGTGATAATGCAGATCATATTCCTGATCGAATTGCTCGCGTACGGCAACGGAAGGATGACGGACATGGCCCGCGCCGATATTCAAAGTTTGCAGCCAGTTATTCGGTTTGTTTTCTTCAACGATGATTATTCCGGCCAGACCCATTGCCAAATGAGTATGTGTTTGCACATGGCAGTGATAGAACATGGTGCCCGACTGGCGTGCCTGGAATTGATAAATGCGTCGTTCACCCGGCATCAGTTCCACTTCGCTGGTTTGTGGCACGCCATCCTGACCGCCATGATCACCATGCGAAAATGGATGGTCTACGCCATGCAGATGGATACTGTGCGGGAAGTAATGGGTATTCTCCAGTACGATCTGCACGATATCGCCCACTTCAACGCGGATGACCGGGGAAGGGAGCCGCAATAACGGGTTCGCCCTGACACTTTCAAAATTTTCAGTCGACATGCCGCTGGTTTTCGGTGCGAACACCCAGGCGCCTGGCTGTATGCCGGGAGCGATATCAAACGTGGGCACCAGTCCGGGGAAATCCGGCGATTTGCCATTGAGTTCCATGATTTCCAGTTTGATGATTATCCGGTCGGGATCGCCGTCGCCATCCAGATCATCGGTCTTAATGATGGCATCCGGTGAGAGCCCGGTTTGCATCAGGGTTTCCATCGAAATGTTATTGGTTCCTTTAACCGCCGCTGCAATCCAGGCGGGATTGTCCGGGCTGCAGCCCGGCGAGGCTGCAATTTTGACGCCCTCGATTTCCTGAGCTTCCCGCCATGCCGGTGAAATCTTCGGGTCACACATCGGCTCAGCGGTTAACGCAGCCGGATCAACTTTTACTGTTTCAGGCAACTTCAGCGATGCCTGGGCGGCAGTGGCCAGTGACATCAGGCAGAGAGTCAATAGGGCAATAAAAAAAGGGATAGGCATATCAACGCACCTTTGAAATTTATTTAACATGAAAAATAAATATGGCTGATCAGATCATGCAATTTTGTATGAGTGGTACCCATCTTATTAGCCAGTGCCGGTCCGGTATGGCCGATCTATAGGCACAAACATTTAACTGTGCATCTGCAGGCAGGTAAAATTATGAGGAATATCTTATCTTCATATATGCAATACTTCTACATTATCCATCAAGCTATCATCGTATCCATTATACAGAACCCAATTATGCTTTTGTGGTTTTTCCATCGTTGATTGGATTTTAAATTTTTAACTTTTGAAGCCATTATCCGAGTGATAATTCATTATTTTTTTTCCATTCCGAACTACCTGAAGTGCCTGCGCGTTGTTAAGCGGATAAGGCAGGAATATGTCTGTTTTTTTTGTTATGGATTAACGGGCTTGCTGCTGACAGCATGCGGCGGTAACGAATCAACCGGGCCGGCACCGGGCATGGATCAAGCAATGGCGGTTACATTTATTGCCGCGGAGCCGGTCAATATGCCTGTTAGCCTGGAAACAATCGCGCAAACCGAAGGCGCCAGGGAAATTGAAATCCGGCCGCGCGCCGGCGGAATTCTGCTGAAGCGGCTTTATACCGAAGGCATGGCGGTTGAAGCCGGGCAACCCTTGTTTTTAATTGATCCGGAGCCATTCAAGAATGCTCTGGCGGAAGCCAGGGCTGCGTTTCATGAACAAACTGTCCGGGTAATGCGCGCCAGAAGCGATGAGAATCGTCAGCGGCAATTACTGACTGAGAACTTTGTCAGTCAGCGTGCCTATGATCTGGCAGCCGCGGATCTGGCTATTGCGGAAGCAGCCTTGCAGGCGGCAAAAATCCGCGTTCAGCAAGCGCAACTGAATCTTTCGTACACCACGGTTAAAGCGCCGGTCAGTGGAATCACCGGGCGCTCCCATTTTTCCGAGGGTACATTGGTGTCCGCCAATAACAGCTTGCTGACGACACTGACGCAGTTGTCGCCGATATGGGTGCGATTTAGTTTCTCGGAGAACGAAGTGGCGCGGTTTGGCGGCCATTTAAACGAAAAAAATGTGCGTCGTGTAAGGATGATTTTGCCTGACGGGTCCGAATATCAGCAGGATGGCCGGATCAATTTTGCCGCCAGTAAAATTGATCCGCTGCTGGGTACGCAGCAATTGCGTGCAACCTTTGAAAATACGGATCAACGCATATTGCCCGGCCAGTTTGTGCGGGTGCGTGTTTTTGCCGGAGAATCCAGGGCCGTTTATGTCGTTCCCCAAGTTGCGGTACTGACTTCGGATCTGGGACGGTATGTTTATATCATCAATGAGAATAATGAAGTAAAGCAGCGCCCTGTTGTTGCGGGCGATTGGATGGGCAAGGACTGGATCATTCTGGAAGGGTTGAATGCCGGTGATCGAGTGGTTGTGGATAATCTCATCAAATTAATGCCCGGCAAAGCCGTCGATCCGCAAGCGCGGAAAACTTTGCCGGACTCGCAATCCACTGCCGCTTCCTTAAATTAATCAGCAATTGCACATGGCCAGATTTTTTATTGAACGACCGATTTTTGCATCGGTTCTGTCGATCATTATTGTTCTAGCCGGATTGGCTGCGGCTACGCAATTACCGGTGGAGCAGTATCCCAGGATAACGCCGCCGACCGTTATTGTGACTGCAACATTTCCCGGTGCCAGCGCCGAGACGATGATCAAAACCGTGGCCGCGCCGATTGAGGAAAAGCTCAGCGCGCTTGAAGGTTTGCTGTACTTTAATTCCAGTGCTGATTCAAGCGGACGGCTAACGATCACCATCACTTTTGAGATCGGAACCGATGTTGACCGGGCGGTTTTCAATGTCAGCAATGAAGTGAATTCCGCATTGGCGCGTTTGCCCGATGAAGTCAGGCGCACGGGTATTACCATTCAGAAGCGCTCCAACGATTTGCTGCTGGTTTTTGCGGTGACTTCCAAAGATCCCAGGCATACGGCGCTGTTTCTCAGCAATTTTATTACCATCAATATCCTGGATGACTTGAGACGCGCTCCCGGCGTGGGAGAGGCCAGGATTTTTGGCGCGCAGGATTATTCCATGCGGATTTGGTTGCGTCCCGACCGGATGGCGCAACTGGGTATTACAACCAGTGATATTGCCAATGCCATCCGCGCGCAGAATGCCCAGCAGGCCATCGGGAAAATTGGCCAGGAACCTGCCTTGGCCGATCAGCAGCTGGTTTATACCGTGACCGCGAAAGGGCGGCTGTTAGAGCCGGAACAATTTGAGGATATTATTCTGCGCGCGGACGGGCCGCGCGGTGTGCTGTATCTGAAGGATGTGGCGCGCATTGAACTCGGCGCGCAGGACTATGCGACGCGGACATTGCTGAATGGTGAGCCTGGCTTTGGGATTGGTATTTTTTTACGGACGGGCGCCAATGCATTGGATACAGCCGCAGCCGTCAAAGCCAAAATGAACGAGCTGAAGCATTATTTTCCGGAGGGTATGGAGTATGTGATTTCCTACGATACCAGTGTGTTTGTTAAAGAATCCATCTGGGAAGTGGTCAAAACTCTGGGGGAGGCCATGTTGCTGGTGGTGCTGGTGGTGTATCTGTTCTTGCAGAGCTGGCGTGCCACGCTGATTCCCATCATTGCCATTCCGATTTCCCTGATCGGGACTTTTGCCGGACTCTGGCTGCTGGGTTATTCGATTAATACGCTGACACTCTTTGCCATGGTGCTGTCGATCGGTATTGTGGTTGATGATGCGATTGTCGTGCTGGAGAATATCGAGCGTTTAATGTCGCAAGAGAAGCTATCGCCGGTCGATGCCGCGATCAGAGCGATGCAGCAGGTATCGAGTGCCGTGGTGGCGATGACGATGGTTCTGGTGGCGGTTTTTATCCCGGTTGCATTTCTCGGCGGAATTGCCGGTGAGCTGTATCAGCAGTTCGCGGTGACCGTGGCTGTCGCCGGGGTTATTTCCGGTATTGTCGCGCTGACATTGACGCCTACCTTATGCGCCGTGTTGCTTCGGCCCGCGCATCAACAATCGGTTTTTTTTACCTGGTTCAATGATCATTTTGAACGGGTGCGCGGATTTTATGTCGGCATGGTCGGGCTGAGCTTGCGTCACTCGATCAAAAGTGCGCTGATATTCATGCTGGTGATTGCGGGCTTGATTTATCTGGGGAAGAATATTCCGGATAGCTTTGTTCCCCCGGAGGACCAGGGTTATGTCATTGCGGCTGTGATTCTGCCTGATAGCGCAACGCTTGCAAGAACCATCAAAACAGCGGATGCGATCAATACCGAGATGGCTAAGGAATCTGCCGTGGCCTTTCAGTTTGCGGTGAATGGGCTGGATTTCATCGGCGGTGGTAACAAAACCAATGTTTCGACATTGTTCGTGCGCCTGAAGGATTGGTCGGAGCGCACGACGAGCGCGGAAGAAATAGTGAATAAATTGTTTCAGGTGGGGGCGCAGCAACCGGATGGTCTGGCAATTGCCTTTAATCCGCCGGCGATACGCGGCTTGGGCAGTACGGGCGGGTTTGAACTGTATGTGCAGAGCCGGGCAAATTCTGATACCGCGCAACTGACCGGCGTGGTCAATGAGTTTATGCAAACGCTGCGGCAGGAGCCGAAGCTGGCGACCGTGAATACGTTCTTGCGATCATCCGTGCCGCAATATTTTGTGGAAGTGGATGAGGCAAAAGCGATCGCGCAGGGGGTTTCCATTGCAGATATCTATGCTACGTTGCAGAGCACCATGGGATCGTTGTATGTCAATGATTTTAACCGTTCCGGGCGGACTTATCGCGTACAATTGCAGGCTGACGCGGCTTATCGCATGAAAGCGGAGGATTTGGGAAAAGTCTATGTGCGTTCCGAATCCGGGGCGATGATTCCCTTGTCTGCTTTGAGTCGAGTGAAACATGTGGTGGGCGCGGAACAACTGGAGCGGTTTAATGGTCTGCTGTCGGCAAAAATAATGGGCAGCGGCGCCAGCGGTGTCAGTTCCGGAGAAGCCATTGCATTGGTTGAGCGTATTGCGGCCGGCACACTGCCCGAGGGTTATCAGATTGCCTGGACTGGCGCGGCGTTTCAGGAAAAAAAGATGGGGGCCGCAGCCATTTTCGCTTTCAGTCTGGCGGTTGTGATGGTTTTCTTGATACTGGCGGCCCAGTTTGAAACCTGGGCATTGCCGCTGGCGGTCATCATGGCGATTCCTTTTGCGATGATGGGCGCACTGGTCGCGATTCTGCTGCGTGGAATGCCGAATGATATTTATTTTCAGATCGGCATGGTGACACTGATCGGCTTGACGGCAAAGAATGCGATTCTGCTGGTCGAATTTGCCAGCCAGAGAATGAAACAGGGTGCCGGAATGACTGAAGCGGCGCTGCAATCGGCACAATTGCGTTTCCGGCCCATTGTAATGACTTCCATGGCATTTATATTGGGTGTCGTTCCGCTGGTGATTGCTACCGGCGCCGGTTCGGCGGCACGGCAATCGATGGGAACGGGTGTCTTTGGCGGAATGATCATGGCCACTACGATTGCAACGATATTCGTGCCGTTATTCTTTTCCTGGTTTGTGTATCAACCCGATTCCAGGCAGTCCGGGAATAAACAGAACCGGGTGCAACAGCCCGCGGCATTATCCTATAGACCGGTTAAGAAACCCCGCGCTTAGTTTACCCGGTGTGATGAATCAGCAAGTGTATCTGCGTACGCACTGCTGCTACAATCACGCCTATGAATTTAAGCAAAACGAAAATACTCAGTCCTGTACAGAAAAAACTGGGCGGTGCCAATATAATTCTGGTGGGCATGATGGGGGCCGGCAAAACGACCATTGGCAAAGTATTGGCTCATTCTCTGAATAAGGAGTTTATCGATTCCGATCATGAAATTCAGGAACGCACCGGCGTAAAAATTCCGGTGATTTTTGAGATTGAAGGTGAAACGGGTTTTCGTAAACGTGAATCCGAAGTGCTGTTTGAACTCGTCAAGAAACAGAATATTATTCTGGCCACCGGCGGCGGCGCCGTTCTGAATCCTGATAATCGTGAGTTACTGAGACGCAGCGGGATTGTGATCTATTTGCGGGCGTCGGTGAATGATCTGTACCGGCGCACCCGGCATGATAAAAACCGGCCGTTGCTGCAAACACAAAACCTGTATGCAAGATTGAATGAGCTCTATGTGCAACGCGATGTGTTCTATCGTGAGGCCGCGCATATCATCATCGATAGCGGAAAACAAGGTATCCGTTTTCTGGTACAGAGACTGATTAACAAGTTAATGTCCATTGATTTCAACACTATAATGCAAGGCGACCACGGGAATGCTATGCAAACTATTACGGTAGATTTTACTCCTTCGCTGGAAAAGCGCAGTTATCCGATCCATATCGGGCACGGAATCCTGCAACAGGCAGACTTGATCGTGTCTTGCCTGCCACAGAAACGGGTCGCCATTGTCAGTAATACCACTGTCGCACCGCTTTATCTGGATAAATTGCGCGCAGCGTTGGAGAAGCAGGGGGTCAGTTCTGTTCCGATTATTCTTCCGGATGGCGAGGCTTATAAAAACTGGGAAACTTTAAATGTAATTTTTGATGCGCTGCTGAAAAATCATTGCGAGCGGAATACGGCGATATTGGCGCTTGGCGGTGGTGTAGTCGGCGATTTGACCGGGTTTGCGGCAGCTACTTATTTGCGCGGCGTGCCATTCATTCAGATACCCACGACATTGCTGGCGCAGGTGGATTCCTCGGTAGGCGGTAAAACCGGCATCAATCACCCGCTGGGTAAAAACATGATCGGCGCCTTTTATCAGCCGCGCATGGTTCTAACCGATAGCGCGACCTTGGCTACCTTGCCGGATAGAGAGTTTCGCGCGGGTCTTGCCGAAATTATCAAGTACGGTTTAATCCGCGATCCGGCTTTTTTTGATTGGCTGGAGCAAAATATGCGGCGCTTATTGGCGCGGGCTCCGGTGACACTGAACGAAGCGATTCAACGCAGCTGTGAAAACAAAGCGGAAATAGTAGCTGCGGACGAGAAGGAGAAAGGGATCCGTGCTTTGCTGAATCTGGGTCATACGTTTGGTCATGCGATTGAA
>CAZDYN010000083.1:0-8273 GCA_964509635.1 uncultured Nitrosomonas sp.
CTACGGTGTTAAAAACAGGCTCAAATTGCTCATTTATTACGCATAAACTGCGCCTTTTCGCCTGTTTTTGCCTTGTACCAGCTGCCTCGAAAACGTTTTTCAATTGGCCTGTTAATTAACGGATTGTTGAGCGCCAAGGATTCGACAAGATTTTCACATAAAAGATCTGAAAAGCGGAATTATCCGGATCCTGGAAAAGTATAGAACCGATCACAAACCGCATTCACCCCGTTACCGCGATTGAATATTCCGGTTTCAGCCGTTTGCCGCAAGTTTGACACTCTATTGCATTTACAGTATTTTTCCATCTAAAACATGAGTTTATTTTTTAAATCCAGGCGGAGTTGCACAGAATGACAGAAAATCAAATTGCAGAGCACAATGCGCTATTGCGGGATAAGCCTGCGCTGGAAATAGTGCGTTGGGGTATTGCACGGGCCGGCGGCCGCGCCATCGTATCAACCAATTTCCGCCCTTATGAAGCTGTTCTCCTTCACCTCTGCGTTCAGGTGCAACCGGATATTCCGGTGCTTTGGGTCGACCACGGTTACAACCGGCCCGCAACCTACCGGTACGCCGAAAAGCTCCGCGACAGGCTTCATCTTAACCTCAAGGTTTATTTGCCGCGATTATCCGCCGCGCATCGTGATGCCATATATGGCCCCATTCCAAGTATCGAGGATGAAGAGGAACTGAAGAAGTTCAGCGCAATGATGAAACTGGAGCCTTTTCAGCGCGGCATGAAAGAACTGGCGCCTGCGGTCTGGTTCACCGCATTGCGCCAAGTGCAAAATCCGCACCGGGCCAAACTGGATATCCTCTCTCGGGATGAACAGTCCGATGTCATCAAGATCAGTCCGGTTTTCTACTGGACGGATGCCGGCATGGAAGCCTATCTCAAACAGCACGATCTGCCTAATGAGTGGGATTACTTCGATCCGGCAAAGGCGGACGAGAAGCGCGAATGCGGGATACACACTCAATAAGCAAACCGGGTTTGACAGAGCCTCCAATCAAATCCGAAGGGAGTTAACCCGCATGTTATATACTGACCGCTTTCACTCATTCGCCACACAGCAAGAAAACAGGCTTAACTGATACGACATGACGCGACAACCTGACCAACCTGACATACAGCACGAAACCGCCAGCATTGGCTGGCGCTTTGATAACAGCTATACCCGCTTGCCCGGTTATTTTTATACGCGGCTGCAACCTGTGCCGGTGCGCTCACCGCATGCAGCGATATTGAATCATGCGCTGGCGGAATCGCTCGGACTGGATATTGGCGCGTTATCCGCCGCGGAAGCCGCGGCTTTGTTTTCCGGAAATATATTACCGGACGGCGCGCAACCCATCGCGCAGGCCTATGCCGGGCATCAGTTCGGCCACTTCACGATGCTGGGTGACGGACGGGCAATATTGCTGGGCGAGCATCTCACTCCGGCGGGCGAGCGGTTTGACATTCAACTCAAGGGCTCGGGCCAGACACCGTTCTCACGGCGTGGCGACGGCCGCGCGGCATTGGCGCCGATGCTGCGCGAATACATCATCAGCGAGGCGATGCATGCGCTCGGCATTGCCACCACGCGCAGCCTTGCCGTGGTTACGACCGGCGAGCAAGTCATGCGGGAAACCCCGCTGCCCGGTGCGATTCTCACCCGCGTGGCGAGAAGCCACATCCGCGTCGGCACGTTTGAATATGCTGCCGGGCAAGGCGGCGCCGATGCCATTAAAATTCTGGCTGATTATGCCATTCAACGTCATTACCGCGATCTTGCCGATGCCGCCAACCCGTACCTGGCGTTGCTGAACCGCGTGATTGAGCAGCAGGCGGCGCTGGTTGCGAAATGGCTGCTGGCGGGCTTCATTCACGGCGTGATGAATACGGATAACATGAGCATCAGCGGTGAAACCATCGACTATGGCCCGTGTGCATTCATGGATGCGTATGACCCGGATACCGTATTCAGCTCGATCGACCAGAACGGCCGCTACCGCTATGGCAACCAACCCTCGATGGCGCAATGGAATCTCGCGCGCCTGGCCGAAACCCTGCTGCCGCTGCTCGACCCGGCGCAGGAAAAAGCCGTGGCGCTGGCGGAAGAAGCCATTCACGCTTTCCCGGCCATATACCGGACCCAATGGATGACGGGAATGCGCAGGAAACTGGGACTGTTCACCGCTGAAGCCGAAGATAGCGAATTGATCACCGCCCTGCTCGCCTGGATGCGTCAGCAGCAGGCCGATTACACCAACACCTTCCGCTCACTGACCGAACCGGCGTTACCGCAAGACGCGATGTTCCGCGACGACGGTTTTGTTGACTGGCATACCCGCTGGCAGCAACGGCTAACCCGCCAGCCGCAGCCGGTATCCGAGTCGCTGCAATTGATGCAGGCGAACAATCCGGTCATCATTCCGCGCAATCACCGTGTTGAGGAAGCCCTGTCCGCCGCAACCGGACAAGGCGACTACACCCCATTGCAAAACCTGCTCGCCGCACTCGCGCAACCGTATGAAGATATCCCGGAATACTTCGACTACCGCACCCCGCCCGCGCCGTCGGAGCGCGTTTATCAGACGTTCTGCGGGACGTAAGCTGTGAACTCGGCAATTTTTGCGGGAAAACATGAAAGGCGATTATCCTTACTCAAAAAGGCTCGTGGATTCGTCAATCAAAGTTAATTCAATGAGGTAAAGGTAAACCCCGAATGGCCCTTGACATTTACCGGCGCTGCGATTTTCTGTTTTAATTGTTACGCAACCGTCCCGGAAGGAGAAGACAAATGACCATCACCCTGAATCACACCATTGTGCCCTGCTTCGACAAAGCCGTATCGGCACAATTCTATTGCCGCGTATTTGGTTTTGAATACATCGGCGCGTTTTCACACTTTATCGTGGTGCGCGTCAACGATACGCTGTGCCTGGACTTCGACAACAAGGAAACATTTTCAACGATCCACTATGCTTTCAAAGTCTCGGAACAGGAATTCGACGAAATTTTCACGCGGCTGCAAACCGGGCAGATTCCCTACGGCAGCGGTCCCGGTACGCCGGACGATATGGCCATCAATCACAACTATGGCGGGCGCGGGGTTTATTTCCGCGATCCGGACGGGCATTTGCTGGAAATGCTGACAGCGGATTATGTCATTCCGCCGCAGTGATAACACTGTAATTATCCTGGGGAATATCAAGGAAACTCTGAATAACTTGGATTTGTCATTCCGGACAAAGGGAGGAATCTTTGTTAATCAATGCGATAGATTTCTCGTTACACTCGAAATGACAGTTATTCAGAATTTCCTTAAGAAACCTCAAACAGGATTTTCATCTCATGTGCGAGCGCTATACTGATCTACTGTTTTTCAACCGATTTATCAGCGAGGTATTTCTCATGCCCACACCGCTCAACGCATTGTCCATCCGCGAGAGAATTCTGCTGGTGGAAGACATTTGGGATAGTATTGCCGCGGACCAGGCCGTGTTGCCGTTTACTCCCGAACAAAGAGACGAACTGGACCGGCGCCTGGATGCATACGAAGCTGATCAAATAAAGGGGCGGGAAGTTGGTGAAGTGATTGCCGATATCAAAAAGCGATTGTGAAGAGCACGGTATTTTTATATGTGCAATAAAATTGCCGGCAACCCCAACGGTTTTTCCGTCATACACCGGGAAAGACGCAGGGCCGTCATCAGGCGTTTTCCGTTTGGAATTTATTATCGCATCGCGCAAGAATCAATCATCGTCATCGCCGTTATGCACAGCAGCCGCCACCCTGAAAGGTGGCAACAAAGACCGTGATAATGCCGGGTTGCATACCGGCAAAATATAAAAGATTCCGCACTGCGCTCGAAATGACAGCGATACGGAGACGCCCGGATCGTTCACCGGTCTGAAGATTCAGGCTTTTCTTCCTGTTTTCTCCATTTGTCGTAGCAATCAAGGCCGCAGTAGTACACGATGTAATCGGTTGCCTTGACACTGGTTGCCTCGGATAGCGGTATTTCCTTGAAACATACCTCGCAGGCCACTTTTTCCGGTTCAATGATTTTTTTCTGTTCAATCATTTCAGCATCTCCTGTAAATGCGCATCGGCTTTGTTTGTGAAATGTCCGGATAACTTCCGCCCGTTATCCGGAAGCGCCTTGATCTGTCCTGCCGTATTGCGCGGTTAAAACACCGTTTATTTATCGCGGCGGCGGTGGTGGCGGGCTACCCGGCGGTGGCGGTGGCGGCGTGAAACTTGCCGGGGGTGTAACGATCTTCGGTCCGGCACCGCTGTTCATAGGCTGATCGACGGTGATTCTCCCCGAAACAGGCACGCGATGGCCTTTGGCATACATGCATTGAATATAGCTCATGTCATAGCGCTCCTGACTCATATACCCCGAGGCCGTGGCCGTGCCTGAACCGGCAACCCCGCCCGCCAGAAGACCCGTGCCCGCGCCAATCGCCGCGCCGTGTCCGCCACCCAGGGCTGCGCCTGCGGCAGCGCCGAGTCCGGCGCCGATTACCGCGCTTTCCACGCCGCTGGCCTGTGAGGCGTATTGCGGCGTTCTGCCGTCAATCTGCTGGTAGGCATAGGCTCTGCATTCATAGTCATCCGCGCGAAATTGCTCAAAGCTTTTGCCGGAACCGGGCAACGTCATCACGCTGGGGCCGGTCGGCATACTGACACACGCAGTCAGCAGGCTGGTCATTAATAAAACGCATAATCTTTTTTGTGTGAACATGTTTGGCCTCTGCGCGTTATTGTCCCGGCGGTTGCGGCGCTACCTGCAGCCAGCCGTCCGGACAGTCCCTGACATACGGATAGTAACCGTCGGGATTGCGGCAATAGTACCAATAATTGGCTTGCGGCTGCATTGGCCGGGCTGGTTGAATTTCTTGCCGCTGTATGTAAACAGGCGGTGTTGCCGGTACGATCACCGCCGGCGGATACGCATACACTGGCGGATTGTAGTAATAGGGATAGCCATAACCGTACCCGCCAAATCCATACCGGCTGTAGCCATACCCGCCATAACCGTAGCCGCCGTAACCGTAACTGCCATAAAATCCTGGATTGTAATAACCCAGCCCGATACTGAAGTGACTATGGCTACGTCCATGCGCCATTGAATCAGCGCTGACTATGTTGGCGAGTAACGCGATTGCCGGATACATCCATTTAAACTTTCGCATGGGAATGTCTCACTGAATGTTGGTAATGTAAAACAAAAATTGGACTGATACAGTATCGCAGAATTCCACTGCTTTGGAAGATACTAAAACTAACCGAGCGAAAGTTCAATCATACTTTGAGGAATCCCCGGGCGAGCAATCTATTACATTGATTAAAAAGGAATCGTCGCATCCAGCGAGAACAGAAACTGATCCTTCCTGCCGTCAAACGGCCGGAACGCCATGTCGATGCCGTCTGCCCGGTCATAGCGGATGTTTTTCCGGATATTGATATTGCGGATCGGTTTCCAGCCCTTATTCCACCGCCTTGCCGGTTTCCAGTTCATGCCCAGCGTGACTGCGTAATAATCCGCCGGGGCGCCGATGAAGGGGATGTTGCCCGCGTAGCTGACGCCTTTGTTGTTCATCGCGGACAGTATGCGGTAAGGCGAGAACACACGCCAGCCATTGCGGTCATGGAAACGCTCGGCGCGGATGCCGATGGACAGGTCGCGGAAAAGATCGTAAGTCAGATGGGTATTGATGCTATACCATGCGGCATTGCGGATGCCTTCGGGCAGGTTGATATTGGCGGCCCAGCCGTGGGTGTGATGCAGCACCACATGGGTTTTGGGCGTGAGCCAATGTTGCAGCACCGCACTGTACATCATCCAGGGCTCGTTGACGGCTGTTTGCCCATAGGTGCCGCCAAGTTGCGCCATAGTTCTTTTATCGTCACTGCTCCACTGGATATTCGCCAGCCCGCCCCAGTTGTCCATGTGCTTGTCAAAACCGCCATCCCAGCCGCCGGTTGCACTGCCGGTGGTCGCGCCGCCCTGCACTACCCAGTTTTGATTGACGGTGTAGCTGCCCAAAAGACCGGTGTGCGTGAACGGTTCGCCGCTGTTCAGAATATACGCGCGGGTGTAGAAGAAATTATCGGGCGCCGGGACGGTTTCATAACCCAGCGGCGTATAAAAATGCCCGGCCTTGATATTGAGACCGTTGCCGACCGGCAGATAAGCCTCGAGATAGGCTTGCGGCAGCGCGATTCCGTAGGTGCGGGTTGAGTTACAGCATAAATTGAGATCCCAGTTGCCCCGGTTCGACGGTTCGCCGGTATTCTCATCGAATGCCGAGATGCCAAAGGCCTGCGCATAGATGGCATCGGTGCCGAACAAAAAATCAAAGCGGCCGCCCAGGTCCCATTTTTTGCCTTCCGACTCGACACTGCGCTGCAAAAAAATATTGAGCTGATTTAATTGGAAGCGGTTGGCGCGATCGGCAAAAGTAACCGCGCCATTGAAGCCATCCGAAGGATTATTGGCATTGTATGTCGCCCCGCCGTTGATCCAGCCGCCCAGCTCCAATCCGCTTTGTTTGAATGGATTGGGCAAGCTGGTGGCACAGGCGCTACTTAAGTTCAGCAGAACCAGCAGCAGAATTCCGGTTCCCGTGTATAGTCCGGCATTGGTGTTCTTTCTTATGAAATGCATTTTTCCCCGCCTTGTGTTTCCGATTGTGATAACTCAAAGTAAAATGACAGGGACGCACCTTATCGCAGCCAACACGGCAGCGCATACTGGGGAAACTCTTATTTTCCGCTAAGTAAAACCATTAGTATTCTGCTGAATTTAAAAAAACCCTGAATACATTGATTACATCAATTATTCTATATATTAATATTTTTCAATTATTTACTTATAATTCCCATAAACAGGGCAATCCATCTTGACAGTCCGGAATCCGGCAATGTCAAACCGAAAATTTGCTAAGTGAAACCTTTAGTAATCTGCTGAACTTAAAAAAACTAAAACACATTGATTGCATTAATTGCCGGATACTTAATATAAGAAATTGATTCAATTGTTTAATACTCATTTCAATGAATAAGACAACTACTCACGGCAATCCCGAATCCGCCAGTATCAAACCGAAACCGCGGCGCAGGCGCAATGCGGCTACACGCAGCAGCACCGGTACCGAAACTGGAACCGGAACCGGCAAGCCGAGGAAACGAGTCAGAAAAAATCAGTCCGGCGGATTCCAGCGCAAAATAGTGCTCACCGGCATCGAGTTTTTCGGCCTGAGCATTGCAGCGGTTTGCGCCATTATTATGTTGCTCGGTTATTCCGCCGGCCGGTTTTCGGGCACCAGTTTTTTTGGCAACCTGCTGCCGTTCGCCGGTGGTGTATTGATATTGATATTGCTTGCCAGTGCTTTCCTGGCCGGCTGGTGGAAGCTGAGAAAATGGCTGCGGCTGCATTCGGAATTTCTGACCCCGGCCCTGTCTATGTCACTTGCCCTGTTGATCGGCTGGCTCGTCACGCACGATCAGTTTACCCTGGCTTACGGCAATTTCCGCACGCTGGTCGGCGGCAAGGAGGAAGCCGGACGGGTGACGATTTCACATCAGGTCTACGCCGCTTACCGGCGGCATGATGCCGCGCAATTGCAAAAAATGGTCAACCGCTCGCAGGAATACCGCCAGGCAATCGAAGACGCCGCCCGGTCGTTCAATGTCGATGCGCATCTGCTGCATGGCATCGCAGCAACGGAATCCTCTTTTATACCGCGGGATAGCAGCGATGGCGGACGCGGATTATTCCAGATCACCCGGGTTCCGGAAGCGGTTACCGCGCAGGCACGGCAACGGCTGAATGTGGAAAAAATCTCGCTGGAGAATCCCCGTCACAATGCCTTTGTCGCCGCGGCCACATTCAAGCACTACCTGGCTGAAATGAAAGGCGATCTTTTTCTGGGATTGCTCGCCTACAACATCGGCCCCGCCAACGGAGGCCTGCGCTTTATCATGCAGCAATACGGCGCGGCCGATTTCACCACGATCCAGCCCTATCTGCAAACACTGCCGCGCGACTATCCGATCCGGGTACTCGCCTATTCACTGGCATTCCGCCTCTGGCACAAGGAAGGCCGGTTGCTCGCGTATGAAGAAGGCAGCAATGCCATTCATATCCAGCGCATCGGCATACCGGGGTTACATACGGATCTGTAGCCTCGCTCAGTGAGGCTGATTCAGCAAGGCCATAAGGTTCCCGGTGCTGACCGAGCGAACCGGGCATCCCGGCGCCATCCTCGC
>CAZDYN010000084.1:0-8266 GCA_964509635.1 uncultured Nitrosomonas sp.
ATCACCCGGCGATCCGCAAAAGGTGGCGAGCCAGAAGCCGCCGGTATAAGCAGTCGTGGTGACCATGGCAATGGTGGAGCAAATATAAATCACGCCGGCATATTGCCCGGCGATCGCGCCGCCGAGTTGCCGCGCCCATTTATAGGCCCCGCCAGCAATCGGGAATTGTGAAGACAACTCCGCGTAAACAGTCGCCACCAGTAACTGCATGAGCAAACAGACCGCCAGCGCGGCAAACCAGCCGCCACCGGCCACGACAGTTTGCACACCGATGATGGCATACAGTCCGGCAACCGGCGAGACCACCGCAAAGCCCAGCGTGAAACTGTGCCATACACTCATGCTGCGGTTGAGTGCATCGCTTGTCACATGAACATCTTGCGAAGCAGCGATTTGTTTTGTTGAACCTGACATAACCAGTCTCCATACAAAAGGGTTTACCGGGATTGTAATGTACCCGAAAGTACATCACCTGACCTCCCGGGCTTTTATCCCTCCGTGGAGCCTCGTTATCACGAGACCGGAAACTCTTGGACCTGACGCCTTGACAACATTGGCCGGAACCCTAGTTTCCCATTGCGCTACCGCTGAAAAGCGAATAACAGCTGCAATTTTATGTTTATTTTTTTGAAAAAGCAAACACAGCTTACCGATTGCAGAGAACAAATAAGCAAAAGTATCAACAGCTGATTTGCATTATGATAATGTGATATCGAGGTTGCTTGCAGACTACAACAATTTATCTTGTCAATTTTTGCAAACTGTAAGGCCTGATGCTCTTGGTGTACTCATCTTCTTGCTCGACGAATGAATCGACATTTTTTAATTGGCGTTCTATTTTTGTGGTGCTGGGCATCGTTTGCCGTAGCGGATGAAAAAATTGTTCATGTCATCGATTTTTCCGGCAATTCGAATGGCAGCGCCGTTTCCTGGTTGGAAGAACGCGGATTCGAGCTGCAGTTGGATGCAAAAAAACTGAATCCCAGATTTGAAAACGATGCCTTGGTGATCAGTGCTGACGGTGAGATGGCCGGATTATTCGGTTTGCAGTTGAAGCAACAGCATTTTATTCACAACGTTAAGCGAGTGGAAATCGTATGGGGCGTGAACAAGTCTCCACAAGGCGCGAATTGGAACGAGGGAATCAACAGCGTCCCCATTGCCGTGATGTTGTCATTCGGAACCGAAAAGCTTTCAAGCGGCTTGCCTTTCGGCATCTATAAAGCGCCCTATTTTTTGAGTCCTTTCATTGGCAAGGCTGACGAAGTGGATCGAATGTATGTGGGCAAGCTATGGAAAAAGGGCGGGCGATATTTTTGCGTGGCTTCCGGCGATCGGCCGGGCACCGTCATTACCACCGATTTTGAAGTCGACGAAAAATTCCGCACGACTTTCAAGCATGATAAAACACCGCCGATTACGGGAATTGCTTTTCAAGCCAATACCAACAATACCCAAGGCGGCGCCGAGGCGTTTATCAAAAAGATTACTTTTTTATCCCGCTAGGCGTCTGCCGGATGTAAAGCTAATCTACTAATCATCATGAACGGGATCAGGCCTTAAATTTATGGAAACTGCGAACGCTTCTTACAATCATCTCTGGCAATGATTGCACTTGCATTTATCGCTTTAATCTTAAGAAGATTTTGAACAGGCTCTCAGAAAAAGCTATGTCAGTGTTTGTGCTGCCCGTCAGGATTTTCATCTTGAGTTTTGAATATTTTTCCATTCAAATCAAACCGATTTTGTCAACTTTCACAACAATCGCTATACATTGTCAAGTTGATCGCTTTTGTAACATTCATCCCACCCCAATCTCAATCAACACCTCATTCGGATTCACCGATTCGCCCTTGACCACGTGCACGGCTTTGACGACACCGGTGACCGGTGCCGAAATTTCCGTTTCCATTTTCATCGCTTCGGTGATGAGTACCGGTTGTCCGGCGTTGACTTTTTGGTCGATTTTGACGAGCACGTCGAGGATATTGCACGGCATGCTGACGACGACATCGCCTTCATTGGAGGGACTGCGGCGTTTGCTGGCGATGGTGCTTTTGACGGCGCCTTGGGTGCCGCCGTCCAATACGATTTCAGCGAGCGTTTCGACGACGATTTCTTCGGGCATGCCGTCGACCATGAAATAGAAATGGCGCAAGGATTCGTTTTTCGGGCTGGTTCCGGTGACTTTGATGTGATACGACTCGCCGTGCAGCGCCACATTGAACTCGGTCGGCGTTTTCTGCACGCCGTTACCTGCCGCCGACGCCACTTCCAGCGGTTCCGGCACCAGATGGCCGGTGGAACGCAATTCCAGAAATTGTTTACCGACTTCCGGGAACATGGCGTAGCTCAGCACATCTTCATCGTTCAGCGCCAGGTGGCCGATTTCCCGGCGCAGGCGTTCGAGTTCCGGTTTCAACAGATCGGCGGGGCGGCAGTCGATGATGTCTTCCTTGCCGATGGCGCGTTTTTGCAATTTGGCATCGATCGGCGCGGGCGCTTTGCCGTAACCGCCTTGTAAATAGCGTTTCACTTCGTTGGTGATGGTTTCATAGCGTTTGCCGGTCAGTATATTGAGTACCGCTTGCGTGCCGACAATCTGCGACGTCGGCGTGACTAGCGGTGGATAACCCAGGTCTTTGCGCACGCGTGGAATTTCGGCGTAAACCTCGTTGATGCGATCCAGCGCGTTGCGTTCCTGCAATTGATTGGCCAGATTCGAAATCATGCCACCGGGTACCTGGAACACGTGCACGCGGGTATCGACGCCGGTGAATTCGCTCTCGAAACGGTGGTATTTTTTGCGTACTTGCGCGAAATAATCGTTCACTTCTTGCAGTTTTCGCAGATTCAAGCCGGTATCGTGATCCGTGCCTTGCAACGCCATCACCAGGCTTTCGGTCGGCGGATGACTGGTGCCGCCCGACCACGACGACAGCGCCGTGTCGACATGACGGCAACCGGTTTCGATGGCTTTCCATTGACACATTTCAGCCAGTCCGGCGGTGGCATGGCAATGCAAATGGAGCGGCAGATCGACGGTGTCTTTCAGTGCCTTGACCAATTCGCTGGTGGCGTAAGGCGTCAACAAACCGGCCATATCCTTGATCGCGATGGAATCGCAGCCCAGAACAGCCAAATCTTTTGCAAGTGTGACGAAGCTTTTGACGTCGTGCACCGGACTGGTGGTGTAGCAAATCGTGCCTTGCGCATGCTTGCCGGATTCCTTGGCGGCTTCGATGGCGGTTTTGAGATTACGCACATCGTTCAGCGCGTCGAAAATGCGGAACACGTCCATGCCGTTGGCCGCGGCGCGTTTGACGAACGCACGCACCACATCGTCGGAATAATGGCGATAGCCGAGCAGATTCTGTCCGCGCAGCAGCATTTGCAGCGGTGTGTTCGGCAAAGCAGCCTTTAATTTACTCAAGCGTTCCCACGGATCTTCCTTCAGAAAGCGCAAGCAGGCGTCGAACGTCGCGCCGCCCCAGCATTCCAGCGACCAGTAGCCGATGCTGTCAAGCATTGCACAAGCCGGCAGCATGTCTTCGGTGCGCATGCGGGTGGCGATCAGGGACTGGTGCGCATCGCGCAAAATGACATCGGTGATATGAACTTTTTGCATCGATTTTCCTTGCTTATCCAGTGAATTCAGCAGCTATAAGCCGGTGTGCGAGGCGACTACCGCGGCAATGACACTCGCCAGCACTTCCGGCCGGGGTTTGTTGGAATAATTGACCAGATTCGGGTTTTGTTCGACAAATCCGGTATTGAATTGGCCCGAACGGAATTGCGGATGCTTCAGAATTTTTAAATAATACGGAATCGTCGTTTTGATGCCGAACAATCCCATGTCGCGCAACGTGCGCTCGCTGCGTTTGATCACGTCTTCCCAGGTCAGCGCGCTGACGATGACTTTGGCGACCATCGAGTCGTAAAAAGGCGGGATCTCATAGCCGGTGTAAATCGCGGTATCGGTGCGCACGCCAGGGCCGCCCGGCGCGTAATAACGCGAAATGCGGCCAAAGCTCGGCAGGAAATTGTTCTTCGGATCTTCGGCATTAATCCGGAACTGAATCGCATAACCGCGCCGCACGATTTCCTCTTGTTTGAAGCGCAATGGCAAACCGGCGGCCACGCGGATTTGTTCCTCGACGATGTCGACGCCGGTGATCGTTTCGGTGATGGTATGCTCGACCTGCAGGCGCGTGTTCATTTCCATGAAATAAAAACGCCCGCTATCGTCCAGCAGAAACTCCACCGTACCCGCGTTGGTGTAGCCGACCGATTTCGCGGCAATCACCGCGAGACCGCCGATATACTGACGTTGCGCTTCGTCGAGTTGCGGCGACGGCGCAATTTCGATCAGTTTTTGGTTGCGGCGCTGAATCGAACAATCGCGCTCGTAGAGATGAATCACGTTGCCGTGATGATCCGCGAGAATTTGCACTTCAATGTGCCGCGGATTGACGATGCATTTTTCCAGAAATACGTCGGCGCTGCCAAACGCTTTGGTGGCTTCGGAAATCACCCGCGCGTAATTGCGTTGCAACTCATCGGCATTGTCGCAGCGCCGGATGCCGCGCCCACCGCCGCCGGAAGTGGCTTTCAACATCACCGGATAACCGATCTGCGCCGCGACCTTGAGCGCTTCGTCGACCGAATGCAAATTGCCGTCCGACCCGGGCGTGACCGGAATACCGGCGGCGATCATTGCGCTACGGGCTTCGGTTTTGTCGCCCATGCGATGAATGACATCCGCTTCCGGGCCAATAAAAATAAGCCCTCGTTCTTTACACGCTCTGGCAAATTGCGCATTTTCGGAAAGAAATCCGTAACCCGGATGTATCGCATCGCACCCGGTCGCCAACGCCAAATCGACTAGTGCATGGATATTCAGATAGCACGCCATCGGTTCGCTGCCGATACAATAGGATTCATCCGCTTTTTTGACATGCAGCGCGAAACGATCCGCTTCCGAATATATGGCTACCGAGCGGATACCCATTTCGGCGCACGCACGAATAATACGCACGGCAATCTCGCCGCGATTGGCAATGAAGATTTTACGCAACATGGTTTTTGGCGCTTTGAAAAATCTTTGACGCGCATATTCTACCCGATCGATTCCGGTATTTTAGGGACATTTACGATCATCACTTTGGGAAACTCTGAATAACCGTTACGAGTGCGGCAAGAAATCTATCGCAGCAATTACTCAGGTTCCTTACTGTGCTCGGAATAACCTATACCGGTTATTCAAGTTTCCTGAGCGTTTAGAAAGAACTGTCTCAGCACAAGAATCTCATATAAAATGGAGCATTACATTAATTGATACGGGATATCCAGCCAGATGAGTGATTTGATAGAGACTGTTCTTTATTCTGCCGCTGCATTAATCGCAGGATTAATTGTTGCACAGTTTATAAAAGATAAATTCTTGAAATAAGAAGCGATACCACATTCATTGATTCATTTCTTGCGGCAAGATGCAACCGTTCTGAGATGCTCCAGAATATTAAAGTATGGAATCCGTTCATTATAAATGGTTTCCAGTCTCGCCTTGTATCGCTGGCCCACAGTGCTTGCGGAAAACTCTGGCCAAGTCAGTTTGTTTCTCTTTGCAGGTTTCATGCGTGCGAAGCGCCGCATCAAATCGGCTGCATGACTGACATCAGGATCGGCCCAGACTTGACCTTCGCTGTGCGGATATTGCCCTTTCTTTAATTTGATTAGGCGATAGTGAACCAAATCAGTATGTGGTGGTTTGCAGAAATCGACATTTCCTGAATACCCCGTAGTAATCACATGCAACCCCAATTGTAATGCCTCCGCAAGTCCGCGACCAAAGCCTTCTGCCCGGTGCAGTGAGACAAAACAATCGCAGGCCTGATAAAGAGCCAGCAAATCCGGGCGAGAGAGGGTGGCTTCGATAATGTGAATTCGCTTATCCTCCGCCACCAGTTTCTTCAATTTTTCCCAGACCGGGTGGCGCTTGACTGGTTTATGTGCCTTGATGACCAGTCCCACTTCATCTGACGGGAACTGTACATTCGGGAATGCTTCCAGAAATGCATCAATACATGCTTGCGGATTCTTACGGTAAACGTGAGATTTTAAATCAAACGCAAAACAGAATAGCCTGGCTTTGCCCGGCAGACCAAAATATTCACGCGCCTGCTTGCGGGAAGAAAAGTGCGTGATCGCGCCCAACTCAACCGCCATTGGCATTACAAACAAAGGCTTGGAACAAACCGGAGCCAGAGCAGCAAAAGTATGCTGTGTGGAAACCCAAACCTCGTCTACCAGATTAAGCATCATTTCCCAGCTCTTCGGCCAGCTGCCAAGTTCCCATGGCCAATAGCCGATATTATAGCGATCCAGAAACTGAGAGCGACCGTGTTCCGCATAGTAACGGCCGTTTTCTTCCGCAGTTATGCAGAAGATATTGAATGCGAATGACCCTTTTTCTGCAACATGTTGCTCCATGCTACAGTCGTTTTGCGGCACATCCGAACCGGGCGGAAAGTTCAGCATCGTCATCGGAACCTTGGCAGCCAGCAACGACCGTGCCGCCATACGGATATCTTCTCCGATGCCGAGTTGACCAAAAGCATAACCAATCAAATTGACGCCAAAGGGCCGTTGGGTAAATGGAATACGCGGCTCGGCTGGCTCCAGTTTTTGCAGAATGGCGTTCTGAAGCCGGAATCGCCATGGCTCAGGGAGTTTTAGCGCAAGTTGTTTTTCCTGTTTCGATAGCAGGGGCCAATAACCGTGTTCTTCCAATCCATACGTGTAAAACCATTGGAGAAACTCGGCTTGCCGATCCGGCAAAGAAAAGGTCGCTTGAACATCAGGGCGAGCCGTCCATATGAGATACTGCAACTGTGTCAACGAAAGATCGCGGCGATTCACTGGAGCCTGTAAAGAGGACAAAAACCAGGGGTCATCATGCAGCGACTTGTACTCATGGACTCCGTTTGTCACCAGCCAGGTAATGTAGGCGTCTGCGTTTTCCGCGCGATCAAGACTGAGCTTCTTATGCAAGTCCGGACGCAAATCAAGAATCAGGGTTTTCAGATCAATATTATAATTCATGAGGTAATCCACTTTTGCGGATAAACGCTCTTTCGCAAAGTTTGCTCAATAACCTTTTCATCGCACACCATATCGGGTAAGGTGCAATTCCAACTCCCGCAAATCATTTTGTTGCAGCCATGGTTTAGCCAAGGCAAGCGTATCGGTGATGTGTTTCTTCAGATTGGCGGCTTCCTGCTGGTTAGGCTGCATCGCCAGCAACTCCTCCACATACGTCAGCAACCACTCCTTTGGTGCACTGCCTAAATGGCGCGCCAGTACCTGCATTCCTTCCAATATTACCGTCCGCCGCAAGCGCATCGTAATACAATCTTCGTGTAACCGGGAATACGCCTGCAACGCATCGACAAAGCCAATCCGATCCCGAAAAGCAAGAAACGCTCGCAACCAATAATCGAAATCGAACGCTGTTTTCAGATTCTCGTCGAGCTTGCCTTGCAATATCAGCATAGAGCGCAGAAAAAAAACTGTCGGCTGGCAGATAAAACAACCTTCGGAAAACCGGGTTACGGGGGATGAAGGTAATAAGGTCGGATAGTTGTTCAATGGCTTGCTGGTAGCATCCATGTGTTGGCCATGGCCATACACCATTAGCCACTTCGGGTTTGCTTGCAGAGCCTCCACAGCTCGATGTACTGCGCCGGGTGTATAGAGATCATCCGAGTTCAGCCAGCCTACAATCGTGCCGCGTATCTTGGCCAGCGCAGCATTGATGGCCTGAGCCGGACCGCTATCCTTGCGTGAAAACCAATGCACACGTCTATCAGCCGCCTGCCGGTTCCCCAGCAATTCGACAGTGCCATCGTCTGACCCGCCATCGGCAACGATCAGCTCGATATTCGGGTAATTCTGACTCAGAACGCTATCGATCGCAGCTTCAATAAATCTTGCCTGATTCAGCGAAGGCATCACCACTGAGACAAGCGGTAGCACGCTTAAGCCTGCCGGTAACGATCCTGGTTCTCCACAAACCAGGCGTAAGTTGCGCGTAAGCCGTCTTCCAGCTCAGTCCGCGCTTGCCAACCGAGTGCCTTGAGGCGAGAAACATCCATCAGTTTGCGCGGCGTGCCGTCAGGTTTGCTGGCATCGAACGTTAATCGTCCCGTAAAGCCGGTAACCCGCGCCAGTGTTTCCGCCAGCTCGCGAATGGTACAATCCACTC
>CAZDYN010000085.1:0-8216 GCA_964509635.1 uncultured Nitrosomonas sp.
CGCTGCCGTGCCAATCCAGCATCTCATCGCGTGCTTGTTGCAGAACTTCCCTGGGGAGAACCGCGGGGCCTGCACTGAAATTATAGATTTGATTCATTGTGTTTTTTATTAACTCGTAGGTCTGATGTTAACAGGCCGTTGAGAAACTATCTGCGTTATCGCTACAGTGTTAAAAACAGACTCAGAATACTCACTTATTAAGTATAAACTGCGCTTTTTTACCTGTTTTTGCCTTGTACCGGCTGCCTCGAAAACGTTTTTCAATGGCCTGTCAACCGTCAATATCGCCCTCGCTGTCCTCGCTTTCCACCACCCGCTCCAGACCGGCCAGCTTCTCGCCCGGATCCAAATTGATTAAGGTGACGCCTTGCGTAGCGCGGCTCATTTCGCGCACTTCATTGACACGGGTGCGTATCATCACGCCGCCGGAAGTAATCAGCATGATTTCATCATCCGGTCTCACCAGTTTTGCGGTGACGACCTTGCCGTTGCGCGCGCTGGTGATGATCGCGATCATGCCTTGCGTACCGCGGTTATGACGTGTGTATTCACTGATCGGGGTACGCTTGCCATAACCATTTTCCGTGGCCGTTAATACCGCGAGATCCTCATTTTCAGCGACCAGCATGGAGATGACTTTTTGTCCCGAGCCGAGTTTCATGCCGCGCACCCCACGGGCGGTGCGTCCCATTGGACGAACGTCATTTTCACTAAAACGCATGGCTTTGCCGTTATCCGAGAACATCATCACGTCATGTTTTCCTTCGGTCAGTTCAACGCCGATCAAATAATCGCCTTCATCCAACCCGATGGCGATAATGCCATTGTTACGCGGACGGGAGAATTCGGATAACGGCGTTTTCTTGACGGTGCCAAAAGCCGTTGCCATAAAGACAAAGCGATTTTCATCGAACGTCTTGACGGGCAGGATCGCATTGATTTTTTCGCCTTCTTCCAGTTGCACCCAGTTGATGATGGGTTTGCCGCGCGATTGCCGGCCGCCTTGCGGTACCTCATAAACCTTGATCCAGTACACGCGCCCCAGACTTGAGAAGCACAGGATATAGTCATGGGTGTTTGCGATAAACAGCTTGTCAATGAAATCATCTTCCTTGGTACTGGTTGCCAGTTTGCCGCGTCCGCCGCGTTTCTGTGCACGATAATCGTCCAGCAGCTGGGATTTGATATATCCGCTGTGTGAGAGTGTCACGACGACATCGGCCGGCGTAATCAAATCTTCAACACTTAAATCCTGCGTGTCGATGATGATTTCACTGCGGCGCTTGTCGCCAAATTGCTGCTTGATCCCATCAAGCTCTTCGGTAATGATGCTGGTGATGCGTCTAGGATTGGCCAGAATATCAAGATAATCGATAATTTTTTCGATGACATCCTTGTATTCCGCGACGATCTTTTCCTGTTCCAGGCCGGTCAGGCGCTGTAAACGTAATTCCAGAATGGCCTGTGCCTGCGCATCGGATAAACGGTAACCTTGCGCCTGTAAGCCGAATGTTTCCTCCAAGCCCTCGGGGCGCAGTGCATTGGCATCCACCATGGCGCGTGTTAGCATTTCCCCGACCAATTGAGAATGCCATGTTCTGCCCATGAGTGCTTCCTTGGCATCCGCCGGAGTCGGAGCCGCTTTGATCAAGGCGATAATTTCATCGACATTGGAAAGCGCGACAGCCAACCCTTCCAGTAAATGGCCGCGCTCACGGGCCTTTTTCAGTTCGAATACAGTGCGGCGTGTGACAACTTCGCGGCGGTGACGCAGGAATGCATCCAGAATCTGCTTTAAATTCAGCAGACGAGGCTGACCATCCAGCAGCGCCACCATATTCATACCGAACGTGTCCTGCATTTGTGTTTCTTTATACAGATTGTTCAGAATGATTTCGGGCATTTCTCCGCGCTTCAGTTCAATGACGACACGCATGCCCGATTTGTCTGACTCATCGCGCAGATCGGAAATGCCTTCAATTTTCTTGTCGCGAACCAGCTCGCCGATGCGAATCAGCAAATTCGCCTTGTTAACCTGATAAGGCAGTTCATCGATAATGATGCATTGGCGGCTGCCTTTTTCCAAGTCTTCAAAATGTGTGCGTGCACGCATGACGACACGGCCGCGGCCGGTGCGATAGCCGTCTCTTACGCCGGCGACACCATAAATGATTCCGGCGGTGGGAAAGTCCGGCGCGGGAATAATGTCGATGAGCTCATCAATAGTGATATCCGGATTTTTGAGTAAAACGAGGCAGGCTTCCACAACTTCGTTCAGATTGTGCGGCGGGATATTGGTTGCCATGCCTACTGCAATGCCGGATGAACCGTTGATCAGCAGATTGGGTATTTTAGCCGGCAGTATCAGCGGCTCTTTTTCGGAGTCATCGTAATTGGGACCAAAATCCACCGTTTCCTTGTCGAGATCAACAAGCAGCTCATGGGCGATACGTGACATGCGGATTTCGGTGTAACGCATCGCAGCGGCGTTATCACCATCCACGGAACCAAAGTTGCCTTGTCCGTCGATCAACATGTAGCGCAGCGAAAAATCCTGAGCCATGCGGACAATGGTGTCATAGACAGCGGTATCGCCGTGCGGATGGTATTTACCGATTACATCACCGACAATACGTGCGGATTTTTTGTACGGTCTGTTCCAGTCATTGGAAAGTTCATGCATGGCAAACAATACGCGCCGGTGCACCGGTTTCAAGCCGTCACGGACATCCGGCAGCGCGCGTCCGACGATGACGCTCATCGCGTAATCAAGATAGGAACGCCGCATTTCCTCTTCAAGACTGATGGGCAGGGTTTCCTTGGCAAATTGGTTCATATCTTATGATTTTTCTGAGAAACAACAGGTTATGATGCA
Source organism: uncultured Nitrosomonas sp. (assembly GCA_964509635.1). GTDB lineage: Bacteria > Pseudomonadota > Gammaproteobacteria > Burkholderiales > Nitrosomonadaceae > Nitrosomonas. Next base: position 2,876 of record CAZDYN010000085.1, read on the forward strand.
GAGGCGTATCTTCTTAAAATAACGGATAAGAAATTTATAAATCCGTTTATTCTAACATGTTGCAATCGATTCTCAGTTAACTTTGCGGTATAAAAATTGCGATAATAAGTAGATCTTTAAAGAAAAAAGCTTGAAAAAGCAGATTAAATAGGTAAACATAATAGCTTTTCCAAATTTTTCTTACTTTGCCAGGGTAAGCTCTTAACTGAATTTTCCATCTGAAATGCGAGTGTTGTGTCGTGTCTAATTTAATGAATACTTATTCCCGGTTGCCTGTTACTTTTGTCAAAGGCGCAGGGGTGTGGTTATGGGATGACCGGGGTGAACGGTATCTGGATGCATTGGCCGGTGTTGCGGTATGTGGATTGGGTCATTGCCATCCGAGATTGACCAAAGCCATTTGTGAACAGGCTGGGGCGCTGATTCATACGTCCAATCTTTATCATATCGAAAAGCAGGAAAGATTGGCTGATCGCCTGATAGAGTTGTCAGGCATGGATAATGCATTTTTTTGTAATTCCGGCGCGGAGGCAAACGAAGCCGCTATAAAACTTGCCCGGTTACATGGGCATAATAAGGGAATTTCGCTTCCTACCATTGTTGTCATGGAACGTTCATTTCATGGCCGCACAATGGCGACTTTGACGGCGAGCGGAAACCGCAAGGTGCAGGCCGGTTTTGAACCGTTATTGTCCGGTTTTGTGCGCGTTCCTTATAACAATATAGAAGCTATTGCCCAAGTTGCTGTCAATAATAAAGATATCGTTGCGGTATTGGTAGAACCTTTCCAGGGCGAAGGCGGGGTCAATATTCCTGAAGCGCATTATTTGCAGCAATTACGTCATTTATGCAGCCAAAACGGATGGCTGCTGATGCTGGATGAAGTGCAATCCGGCATCGGGCGGAGCGGAAAATGGTTCGCATTCCAGCACAGTAATATTATGCCGGATGTGGTTACATTGGCTAAAGGCCTGGGAGGCGGAGTGGCGATTGGTGCTTGTCTGGCAAAAGGCACGGCTGCGGAAGTTTTTAAACCGGGCAATCACGCGTCCACGTTTGGCGGTAATCCGCTGGCTTGTGCTGCTGCCATTGAGACCCTGAAGGTTATTGCTGAAGAAGGTCTTCTTGATCATGCGACGCGATTGGGTGATTTTATGCGTGACCGGTTAAAAAATCAGTTGACTGATGTCGCCGGAGTTGTGCAGATCAGGGGTCAGGGTTTGATTATCGGTATTGAGCTTTCGGTGCCTTGCGGTGAATTGGTCAAGAGAGCGCTGGAAAAGAAGCTATTAATCAATGTAACATCGGATAAAGTGATACGTTTGCTACCGGCATTTGTGATGCAGCAAAGCGAAGCTGAGCAAGTGGTTGATATCATTTGCTCGTTAATAAAGGAGTTTTTAAATAACTGAAAGGATACGTCAGGTAACGTATCGTTGATTGGTTATTTATCTTGTTATGCAATTTAAGCATTTTCTGCAATTTAATGATCTTTGCCGCGAAGAGTATGAGTATTTGTTTGAACGCGCACGCTGGATAAAGCGGGAGTTCAAACAGTACCGGCAATACTGGCCATTGACTGACCGGACGCTGGCCATGATCTTTGACAAAAATTCGACACGCACGCGTTTGTCTTTTGAGGCAGGCATGCATCAATTGGGGGGGGCGGCCATTTATTTGTCAACGCGTGACACGCAACTGGGACGGGGAGAGCCGGTAGAAGATGCCGCGCGTGTCATTTCGCGCATGGTAGATCTGATCATGATCCGTACTTATGAACATGACACTATCCAGCGCTTTGCGGAACATTCGAGGGTGCCGGTAATTAATGGCTTAACGGATGAATATCATCCATGCCAAATCATGAGCGATATTTTCACTTTTACGGAATACAGAGGCAGTATAGAAGGCAAAATAGTGGCGTGGATCGGTGATTCCAATAACATGTGCAATACCTGGTTGCAGGCGGCGGAAATTTTTAATTTTAAGGTGCATGTATCGACACCTCCCGGCTATGATATTCATCCTGAGCAGATCGGATTAAATAGTGCGATGCATTACGAGAAATTTGCCAATCCGCGCGAGGCCGTGATTGGTGCGGATTTGGTCACAACAGATGTGTGGACTAGCATGGGGTTTGAAGCAGAAGCAGAAAAAAGAAAAAATGATTTTGTCGCGTTTTGTGTCAATGCGGAGATGATGTCTTTGGCAAAGGCAGATGCATTATTCATGCATTGTTTACCGGCGCATCGTGGAGAAGAGGTGAGCGCTGAAGTTTTGGATGGACCGCAATCGGTAGTATGGGAGGAAGCAGAAAACCGGCTGCATACCCAGAAGGCGCTGATGGAATATTTGCTGCTCGGTAAATTAAATACGAAAAACTAAGTTTGATCGAATAATCAATGGCTGAAGCATGGAATCTTAACCGGATCAGATAAACAAAGTACTGAAAAATGAGAAAAATAAATAAAGTAGTGTTAGCGTTTTCGGGGGGGTTGGATACCTCTGTGATACTAAAGTGGCTGCAAGATACCTATCAATGTGAGATTGTTACCTTTACCGCTGATATCGGGCAAGGAGAAGAGGTCGAACCGGCGCGTGCAAAAGCAAAACAACTTGGTGTCAAGGAAATCTATATTGATGATTTGCGTGAAGAGTTTGTACGGGATTTTGTGTTTCCGATGTTTCGGGCCAATACGGTATACGAGGGTGAGTATTTGCTGGGCACCAGCATTGCGCGTCCATTGATCGCGAAAAGACAGATTGAGATCGCCAAAGAAACCGGTGCGGATGCTGTTTCGCATGGTGCTACCGGTAAAGGCAATGATCAGGTGCGTTTTGAGCTGGGATATTATGCTTTGCAGCCGGATATTCATGTGATCGCCCCGTGGCGTGAATGGGACTTGACTTCAAGAGAAAAGCTGTTGCAATACGCGGAGCGGCACGGCATTCCGGTTGAGATGAAAAAGAAAGCGGGCTCGCCTTATAGTATGGATGCCAACCTCTTGCATATTTCCTACGAAGGTAGGGTCCTCGAGGATCCTGCTGCGGAACCGGAAGAATCCATGTGGCGCTGGAGTGTTTCACCGGAAAAGGCTCCGGATGAGCCGGAGTATTTGGAAATTGAATTTAAGTATGGCGATGTTGTGGCATTGAACGGTAACAAATTATCGCCAGCGGGCGTATTGGAGAAGCTTAATCAACTGGGCGGCAAGCACGGAATCGGCAGGCTGGATTTGGTTGAGAATCGTTATGTGGGTATGAAGTCACGAGGATGTTATGAAACTCCGGGGGGGGCGATTTTGTTGCGTGCGCATCGAGCAATCGAATCGATTACTCTGGATCGTGAGGTGGCGCACTTGAAGGACGATCTGATGCCACGTTATGCAGCCTTGATTTACAATGGATATTGGTGGAGTCCGGAGCGCAAAATGTTGCAGACAATGATTGATGCTAGTCAGGTAAAAGTGAATGGTTGGGTGAGATTGAAATTGTATAAAGGGAATGTCATTGTAGTAGGCAGGGATTCTCAAACAGATTCATTATTTGATCCGAATATCGCGACTTTTGAAGATGATGCCGGGGTTTATAATCAGGGGGATGCGGCAGGATTCATCAAACTGAATGCTTTAAGGCTACGCATTGCAGCCGAAGCAGAAAGGAAAAATCATTAAAACCGGCGGAATTGAGTGTAGCGAAAATATCAGGGATGTACGAATCGTTTGGATAGTAATGAATATTGGGAAAGCGTATCAATTGTCAATTAAGAGAAATAGAGTATGCCAACGTTTGATGTAGTCTCGGAAGTTGATAAACAAGAAGTTAGAAACGCGGTTGATCAGACAAACAAAGAAGTGAGCACCCGATTCGATTTCAAGGGGTCCGATGCGAGGGTGGAGCAGGCGGATTATCAATTGACAGTATTTGCAGATGATGAGTTTAAGCTGGAACAAGTGCTGGATATTTTTAGAACCAAATTAACAAAGCGGGATGTGGATGTGCGATGTTTGGATAAAGGGCAGCCTGAAAAAGTAAGTGGAAATAAAGTAAAGCAGGTAGTAACGGTTAAAACAGGAATTGAGACTGAGCTGGCTAAGAAAATTGTAAAATACATCAAAGACAGTAAGCTTAAAGCTCAAGCCAGTATACAAGGGGACGTGGTACGTGTTTCGAGTGCAAAAAAGGACGCGCTGCAAGAAGCAATTCAATTGATTAAGAAAACAATCGATAATTTTCCGGTGCAATTTCAGAATTTCAGAGATTGATTAAATCGCATGGAACGCTAAGTTAATTCAATGGACTTGATAAGGACGATATTAAACTAAGCAGATCAGCAAAATAAGTAATAGTTGCTGATGTTTGTCTTGACATGATTCGATAAACCCAATAGAATCCGCTCTCTTTTTTGTCGCATCTGACGTAAATTCTGAAGATGCAAAATTGCTAATTAATAGTAAGTATCGTAGGTAAATGTGAAATCAGCAAAAGTAAGTATGAGGACGGCTATAAAGCCGTCCCAGTTTTTTAGGACATAGAAATGCCGACAATCAGTCAGTTGGTTAGAAAACCACGCACAGCAAAGCGAGTTAAAAGTAGTGTACCTGCGTTAGAGAACAGTCCGCAAAAGAGAGGGGTGTGTACAAGGGTCTATACAACAACACCAAAAAAGCCAAATTCAGCGCTGCGTAAAGTGGCAAGGGTTCGGTTAACCAATGGGTTCGAGGTGTCAAGTTATATTGGTGGTGAAGGACATAATCTTCAAGAGCACTCGGTAGTGCTGATACGTGGTGGGCGGGTAAAGGATTTGCCGGGTGTTCGCTATCATACCGTTAGAGGTAGTTTGGATACTGCGGGTGTTAAAGATCGTAAACAGAGTAGATCGAAATATGGTTCAAAGAAGCCCAAAACTGCATAGAGCATAGTTTCTACACGTAGCTTTTAGAAATTAAATCAGACAAGTTGTAAAGTAATGAGGTCGCATAATGCCAAGACGTAGAGAAGTTCCTAAGCGGGAAATATTGCCGGATCCAAAATATCACAACGTAGAGTTAGCTAAATTTGTTAATGTGCTGATGACTCGAGGAAAGAAATCCGTTGCAGAAAGAATCATTTATGGCGCGTTAGAGCAGATCGAAAAGAAAACGGGCGGTGATCCAATGGAAGTTTTTACGCAAGCGCTTACAAATGTACGGCCAATTGTGGAAGTAAAAAGTCGCAGGGTGGGTGGAGCGAACTATCAGGTTCCGGTGGAAGTAAGATCGGTGCGTCGTAATGCTTTGGCTATGAGATGGTTGAGGGATGCGGCAAGAAAAAGAAGTGAGAAGTCAATGGATGCGAGGCT
>CAZDYN010000086.1:0-8195 GCA_964509635.1 uncultured Nitrosomonas sp.
AGCCCGACTCCATACCCAATCGCTTTTATGCCTATGGCGTTGTCGCGCGCCTTGCTCTGCTTGCCGCTGCACTGGAGTTAGAACAAACCAATCCGGAAATCCCCGCTTCTCCGCTTGCTTGACGGCGGGATAATCAGAATGTAATAAGAAATTTCACGAATATAAAACGAATCAATCTAAATCGCTATTTCACATCGCAACCGCAAAACCGGAATATTCTAGCAGCACACTCAATTTACTGACAGTTCATGACAGATTCACCCAAAAACACGCAAACCCGCTGGCAGGCCATCAAAATGGCCGCGCAGTTTGTCGCTCCCTATAAGCGCCAGATCGTCTACAGCTTATTGGCGCTATTTTTTACTGCCGCGATCACGTTGTCGATCGGACAAGGCATCCGCCTGCTGATAGACCAGGGATTCGCGACGCAATCCACGCATCTGTTGAGTCAATATGTCATGATATTTTTGCTGCTGGTGATTGCCTTGGCCGCAGGTACATTTACCCGCTATTACTGGGTTACCTGGCTGGGCGAACGGGTGATTGCCGATATCCGCCGTCGAGTATTCAATCATCTGATCCACTTGCATCCAGGTTTTTTCGAGGAAAACCGCAGTCTCGAAATCCAGTCGCGCCTCACCGCCGACATGACATTACTGCAAACCGTGATCGGATCATCTGTTTCATTCGCGTTACGCAATCTGATCATGATGCTGGGTGGCATTATCTGGTTATTCATCACCAATGCGAAGCTGACTGCGCTGGTGATGATCTGCGTGCCGCTAGTAGTGATTCCTATTTTGGTCTACGGCCGCCGGGTGCGGCATTTGTCACGCCAGAGCCAGGACAAAATCGCCGCAGTAGGCGCTTATGTCGGCGAGGTGCTCGGGCAGATTAAAACCGTGCAGGCCTATAATCACCAATCCATCGACCAGCGAACATTTCACGCGCAAGTTGAAGAGGCCTTTGCCGTCGCGAAACAGCGCACCGCGCAACGCGCATTGTTGATTACCACCGTCATCCTGCTGGTGCTGGGCGCAGTGGGATTGATGCTATGGGTGGGCGGCATGGATGTAATCGAGGGCCGTATCAGTGCGGGAGAATTGGCCGCTTTCGTTTTCTACAGTGTCATTGTCGGCTCGGCCGTTGCCTCTATTTCGGAAGTCATCGGCGAGTTACAGCGCGCCGCTGGAGCCGCCGAGCGGACAGTGGAATTATTACAGGCGCCGAATCAGATCCGTTCTCCTGAAAACCCCCGCCCGTTGCCGGCAGTATGCGGCAATATCGCAATTGATCAGCTGTGCTTTGCCTACCCTTCGCGCCCCGGGGTGCTGGCCATAGACCAATTGACACTCACGATCCGGGCAGGCGAAACCTTGGCACTGGTGGGTCCTTCCGGCGCAGGTAAATCGACACTGTTCGATTTGCTGTTGCGTTTCTTCGATAGCCAGTCCGGTTCTATCAAGCTGGAGGGCATTGATATCCGTGATCTGGATCTCTTTGCCCTGAGACGCTGTTTTGCTTTGGTGTCACAGCATCCGGCGCTGTTTCATGGCACCATCAGCGACAACTTGCGCTATGCGCGCCCCGGCGCCAGCGATGCGGAAGTGGAAGCGGCTGCCCGGGCAGCCTACGCGCACGACTTTATCCGCAAGCTGCCGCAAGGCTATCAAACACTATTGGGGGATTCCGGATTGGGTTTGTCAGGCGGGCAAAAACAACGGCTGGCGATTGCCCGTGCGATTTTAGCCGACGCACCGGTTCTATTACTGGACGAAGCCACCAGCGCGCTGGATGCGCAAAGCGAATATTGGGTGCAACAAGCACTGCAACAATTGATGCGCAATCGCACCACGCTGGTCATTGCTCATCGTCTGGCAACCGTGCAATCGGCCGACCGGATCGCCGTGCTCGATCATGGACGCCTGGATGCATTGGGAACGCATGCGCAATTGCTGCAATCCAGCCCATTGTATTCACAACTGGCCGCATTGCAGTTTCATTCACTTATTGTCTGATTGATTCACTGCTGTCTTCATCATCATAACGGTCAAGACTGGCTTGGCTGGCAAATGCCGCTCCGGCGGTTTGCACAACTTTGGTTAATGTAGTGCGCGCTGCGTGCATTCCCAATGCGAGATGAATCAGTGTCTTGATTGAAACCGAGCCGTTGATCAGTAATGTCATGAGGCGGATAAAGTCAACACCGCCATCCGGATACACAGCGCTCAACAATGCTTCCGGCGGAGAAAAATCGATCGGATCGACAATCGCGCGAATGGCGATAAACGGAATACCCTCATCAGCCGCCACTTTCGCCACAGCCGCGCTTTCCATATCGGCCGCGCAGGCACCGCTTGCTTCACCCAGCGCAAGTTTCTCCTGCCGGGATGTCAACGGCGCTTCACTGGATACAAGAACGCCGCCGTTAACGGTCAAACGCGCTGACAATAAGCGCTCCAGGGAATTGCGCCATCCCAGATCCACCGGCAGGCTTTCTCCATTTACCATAATGGACTCAGGCAACACCAAATCACCGGGAATCAATTTGTCATCCAATGCGGCGGCAACACCAAAACTCACCAATGCATTGACGCCATACTCGTGCAATTTCAGCGCCGCTCCCCGTGCCGCTTCGCTTCCCATGCTGCTGAGGCACAACCGGGTTCTATCCCCTACGTTCACCACCTGGTAAATAGGAATACGCAAATTCATTATGCAAGTTGCTTCAGACTTTAATGCGGAAACAACACCAATCATGTTCAAGCAGTTATCTCCCTTGTTAAAGCGCGATAGCGCGCCAGCGCCCATATCGGGAAAAATTTTGAATAACCATGGTATCTCAGATAAAAAACGCGCGGGAAACCAGGTGCGGTAAACCAAGGCTCTTCCCACAAATGATCATCCAACTGGGCGCGCAGCAAGTAATTAACACCTCGGCGGACGGATTCACTGTTGGCTTCTCCCGCCGCCATTAACCCGAGTATTGCCCAGGCAGTCTGAAATGCCGTGCTGGTCTCGGCGAATTGTCCGGCTAATTTCGCTTCCAAATAGGAATCGTTGGTTTCCCCCCAGCCGCCATCGGCTCTTTGCACGGATTCCAGCCACTGCACGGCGCGTTGCACCGATGTGTGTTGCATATCGAATTTAGCCAGCCGGAATGCTTCCAGCACAGACCATGTGCCATATATATAATTTGTGCCCCAGCGTCCGAACCATGAACCGTTCGATTCCTGTTCCCGCAGCAAAAAACTGATGCCGCGCCAGACTTCGCGCTGGTGCTTGCCGTATTTTCCAAGTAAGCCGACGCAACGCGCCGTCACGTCGCTGGTGGGTGGATCAATCAATGCGCCATGATCGGCAAAAGGAATCTCGTTCAAATAGTGATAGGTATTATCGATATCAAAGGCCGCAAAACCGCCGTTACGCGATTGCATGCCCGCCAGCCAGTTGGCAGCGCGATCCAATGAGTACCGGTGCCGTTCAGCCTGACCTTGATCCAGGGCCCAGGCCACTGCGGCGGTATCATCCAGATCCGGATAATGCGGATTGGCATACTGAAATGCCCAGCCACCGCCTGGCAATCCGGGCCGTTTATCGCGCCAATCTCCCGGCGCATCCAGAACTTGCTGCTCCACCAGCCAATCCAGCGCTTTCAGTACAGGCTCCTGACCGGTTGCCGGGTCTTCCTGCAATGCCAGACTCGTCAGTACGGTATCCCAAACGGGTGATGTGCAAGGCTGACACCACGCACGCCCTCCTTCATCGACCAGCAATCCGCGCAGCGCATTGCGGCATTGCACCCGGCTGGGATGATCATACGCATAGCCCAGCAGCGTCAAGGCTTCATGCGCATTAACCATAGCCGGAAAAATAGCGCCGATACCGCATTCCCCATTCAAGCGTTCGAGCGTCCAGCGCTCCGCCCGGCTGATGGAATATTGGCGTATGGATTGGGGAAGATGGGGTTCCACGCGAGACAATACCCGCTCGACCAGCATGAAAATCCGCTTGAGCAGCGTCTCCGGTCGAGGAAAATAATTTGTTTCCTGCTCTGGCGGAACGATAAACAATTCACGAATATTGACCTTGCGCGGGTTAATGGCACGCGCCTTCAGTGTACACAGAATGGATAAAGGCACCATCACCGTGCGCGACCAGTAAGAAACTTTGCTGAGATGGAAAGGAAACCAGCTGGGCAGCAATACCAGCTCAGATGGCACCACCGGCACACCGCGCCACGGAATCTGGTCATACATGGCCAGCAACAAACGGGTAAAAACATTGGCTTTAGCCGCACCGCCATATTCCAGAATGGCTTCCCGTGCACGCACCATATGCGCTGCATCAGGGGAGTCACCGGCCAGTTTCAAGGCATAGTAGGATTTAACCGTGCAACTGATATCAAATGCACCGCCGTAATACAGCGGCCAGCCGCCGTGTTTCATATCCTGTTTGTCACGGATAAAACGGGCGATTTTATTCTCCAGAATGGCATCGATCTCATCCATGAAGTGCATCATCAATATATACTCTGCCGGAATGGTGCAATCGGCTTCGAGCGGAAAACACCAGTGCCCGTCCGGCTTCTGCAAAGACAGAATGGCCGTGCGAGCTTGGGCAAATTTCGTTTCCAGTTCAGTGGTATCGACATCCCCCTGATTCCGGATTGATGCACTATACGATTCAGGTGTTTCGTTTTTAACAGTCAAATCACTTTGTTGCTGCGGTACATCCGATATTCTTTGAAACCCGTCCATATATTCCTAAGCGCTCTGTGTATCACAAATTTCCCAATAGATAAAATACATATACCTGCCGATCCAATCTTATTTTTTACATAAAAACAGCTTCCTGTAAAAGAATGATCCGGCACTGATTCTTATCCTCACTCATATTTCCTATTTTTCCCATCGTTATCAAAAGGATTATCCTGAAACGGCTCATAATAAAGATCCAGTGGCAGCTTGCCATCATGCACCAGGAATTCACGTTGTTGCAGGGATGCTTCGCGTACAAACAAGTATGGATCCAGTGCCGCTTCGTCGCGAATGCGCATCGGACCGGATAAACGCGCACGCTTGTCGATCGCGCCCAAAACCGTCAAAGGTGCCGCGAAATACGAACCGACCACGAGACCGGCATAAAAAAGCACGTTGGTGAAAAGACCAACAGGGATATTCGTAACGTCACGTTCACTGCTGGGGCCCAGAAAAGGAATGAACAAATACGAACCGGGATTCACACCCCATACACCCAGTGTCTGACCGAAATCTTCATCATGCTTTTGCAGCCCCATATGACTTGCCATATCAAAAAGCCCGAACATGCCGACTGTTGAGTTGACAAAGAAACGCAATGTATCCGAGGCACCCTGCTTCACCTTGCCTTGCAAGAAAGAATTCAGCACGACATTGGGGTAAGACAAGTTATCGTAGAAATTTCCAATCGACCGCTGCGCGGCATTGGGAACATAATCAATATAGGCATTGACGACGGGTTCAAACACTGCTCGATCCACTTTATCGGTAAAATCATACGAGGCGCGATTAATTTCTTCGTGCGGATCGATCGGATCCAATTGCGGATCATTATTCCTGGGTGCTGATGCACAGCCTTGCAAGATGACCATACAGAGAAACAGCACAATAACAATCATCCTATGATGACCGGTTACCGGATTTATATTTCTCAAGATTCCAATATTCTCATTCATTTACGCAAACAATCTATCTTCAGATGGCTCTGACCAAAGGCAGGCGCCGCATAATCAGTCCGTTATTCAGCAGCCACTCAATTTCATCAGCTAGCGCTTGGCGCACGGAGTTTTGTGGAAAACCAAGCTCATTAACCGCCTTTTTGCTATCAAAAAACATCGGATGCCGTGCCAAGCGCACCCCCGTCAGAGGCGCTCGGGGAGAACGATGCGTTACATAATCAGCAGCAAACTCAGAAACAATTCCGGTCAGAAAGGCAAGCCAATACGGTATACGCCACTTTGGCATCATCAAACCCGTAATTTCCTCAATCCAATGTAACAATTCACTTAAAGTCAGATTCTCATTTCCCAAAATATAACGTTCACCGACACGGCCACGCTCGGCTGCCAATATATGCCCTTGCGCGACATCCCGCACGTCCGCCATATTAAAACCGCAGTCCAGATAAGCTGGTATCTTGGTGTTAAGAAAATCAAGAATCATACGTGTGGGCGGTGTGATTAAACGATCCCCCGGACCGACTGGTAATGTGGGCGCAACAATGATAACAGGCAGTCCCGTCTTCACGGCTTTAAATGCTTCCTGCTCGGCCAGGAATTTTGAGCGGCAATAAGGACCTGGCATCTCGCTTAAGGTACGCGCCGTTGAAGCGTCTGGCAGATTGCCCCTGCGGGTGCTTCCGAGCCAAATTGATTCAGTCGAAGTATACACTACTACTTCAATATCATGCTTTGCCAGCTCAGCAAAAACAGTCCGGGTTCCCTCAAAATTGACGAGATTAAAGTCACTCTTTTTCGCGGCCCATAAATTAGGATTGGCTGCCAAATGATAGACTCTTTGCACACCTTTCAGCGCCTTGCGAACCGTATGCGCGTCGCAAATCGAACCGCGCACAATTTCTACATTTGCGGGTAACGGAACATCCGGCAATTCCAGCACTCTGACAATATCGCCATTTTCCTGTAATTGCCTGACTAAATGAGATCCTATAAAACCACCGCCACCAGTAACCAGAGAACGCCGGCTGCTCATAAAATAATCTCCATGCGGGCAGCAAAGAAAAACGCTGCAATCAGAAATAGAAATGTTTTAAAAATTAACCTCAGATCCGGAATTGATCAATTCAGACTGAATTCGCGCTTTAAAATAATGTACGCTGACATGAAATTCCACACACGGCAGGCAGCTCAATTTTCCCTTTCACCATGTACCAGTTCTACCAGTTTGAGTGCCTGCAACTCCATCTCGATCACAAAGTCATCAACTTTTGCACGGAAATGACGGTAAAAAATCATGCTGGGGATCGCCACGAGTATTCCAAACGCAGCATTATATAAAGCTACAGAAATTCCATAAGCAAGCTGCGCCGGATTGCTGCCGGCCGGGGAGTTCGACCCGAAGATTTCTATCATACCGACCAGCGTACCAAATAATCCCATCAGAGGACTCAATGCGGCAATAGTCCCCAGCGTTGTCAAATAACGGCTCATATCATGGGCAATCACACGTCCTGATTCTTCAATCGATTCTTTCATAACCTCACGTGTGCTTTTGACATTTTTAAGTCCGGCCGCAAGAATTTGCCCCAGCGGGGAATGCTTCTGCAAACGCGAAAGCATCTCGGGATTGACGCCATTACGTTTATACTCATTTAATACCTTAGGCAGCAATTCCTTGGGTGAAATAACACTTAACCGCAATGTCCACATCCGCTCTCCGATGATGCCCAACGCCACTATGGAAGCGATAATGATCGGCCAGATTGGCCAGCCGGCCGCTTGAACTAAAGATAACACGTGATAATCTCCTCACTAACTGTAGAGCCAGGTATTATTCTGACAACTGTTCACATTACCTGATTCTCATATTTTATAACCAAGCGGCCGTTTCGGCAGGCCATGTATCTTGATACTGAATTTCCGGCAAAAAGCGCAACTGATTTTCTATCCACAATTTCTGTGGATAAGGTTGTGAGTATGTAACGAATATGAGAATTAAGTTATCAGATCCAAACATCTTTTCTAACCTGGTGTTTTTTTAATCTCGCATAATGTTGATTAACAAACAACAAGTTAATTTTAAATTATAGCATTTATAGATACTTAAGCGCTACACTGCCGCTGTTTCATCAGAAAACAGGGATTCAGTGCGCACTATCAAAATGAGCCTATTTCCAATAATCAATCCTGCACATCACATACTGACAGTCAGCGAACTGAACAGCAATACCAAGCAGTTCCTGGAACAAAATATCCCTTTGTTGTGGGTCAAGGGAGAAGTCTCCAATTTAAAGTGCTATCAGTCCGGCCATTGGTACTTCTCACTCAAGGATGCCGGGGCGCAAATCCGTTGCGTGCTATTCAGCCACAAGAATCAATATATTGACTGGCAGCCCCAAGACGGAATGCAGGTGGAGGTGCTTGCACTTGTTACACTGTATGAACCGCGCGGCGATTTTCAACTCAATGTCGAAAC